>CAMEUC010000091.1 GCA_945937855.1 uncultured Clostridium sp.
TGTGTAGGATATTTAATACCACTTGCAGATGTAAAATGCAAAAAATTAATAGTTAATCATCATGAAGGAACTAACGAAAATTTTAAATGTACTGCATTAGAAATAAATTTGGAGGATTTAAAATGAGTATATGTGAATATAGTGTAAATATGAAAAACAAATGTGGAAATTGTAGAGATTTTAAATTGTATGATGAAACTGGAATTATAGGAATGTGCAATTCAGAGATAAGCAAAATAAAAAACAAACAATATAGAAGTATGATGTCTAAATGTTGTACTTGTATTAGGAGGATAAAATGAAAGATATAGTTGGACAAAGATTTGGGAAATTAATTGTAATAAAAAGAGTTGAAAATGATAAATTTAATCGTTCTAAATGGTTATGTAAATGTGATTGTGGAAATTATAAAATAATTGCAGGAACATTTTTAAGAACTCATAAGACTAATAGTTGTGGTTGTTTATTTAAAGAAGTTCATTCTAAAAGTAAATTTAAAAATAAGAAACAAAAAGAATTCAATAGAATATATAGTATTTTAAATGGAATGAAGAATAGATGCTATAATATTAAAAGTAAAGATTACAATAATTATGGAAATCGAGGAATAAAAATTTGTAATGAATGGTTAGATAAAGAAAATGGAGTTGATAATTTTTATAATTGGGCAATTAATAATGGATATAAAAATAATTTAACAATAGATAGAATAGATGTAAACGGAAACTATGAACCAAATAATTGTAGATGGATTACTTGCAAAAAACAATGTAATAATCAAAGAACAAATAGAATAATTGAATATAAAGGTAAAAGAAAAACTTTATCCGAATGGTCAGAAGAACTAAATATAAAATATTCTACATTAAACAACAGGATTAATACAAATCATTGGACAATAGAAAGAGCTTTTACACAGAAAGTGAGGAAATTTAATGATTTCAAATAAAAAAATAGGGTCTAAATTTGAAAAAGATTTTGCTAATTTTTTGGCTTCAAAAAATTATTGGGTTCATTTTATAGAAGGAGCTGCACATATAGGAAGCCAGCCTTGTGATATAATTGCAATAAAAAGAGATTTCCCTGAATTATATGATTGTAAAACATTAAATAATAAAAGTGGATTATTTCCAATATCAAGAATTGAAGAAAATCAAAGACTTGCTTATGAAAGAATTAGAGAATGTAGAAATCCAGAAACTATATTTTCATTAGCAATTCTTTGGAATAATAATTTATATTATATTGATTTTGATGATATAGATTTTAACAAGAAGAGTATAGATTTAAAAGAAATATCGCCATATAAGAAAGGATTTTATGATGAAAATAATTGTTGACAATATTATAAGAATAATAAATGCAGAACCTGTAATAGAAAAATATTGTAAAAGTAATTTAGAAATAGATAATCCTCAATATGCACAAAATGAAAGATTAGGATTTCCAACTTATAATATTCCAAGAAGATTGTATTGGTATGAAAAACACGGAAATGACTATATATTACCTTTTGGTTGTTTTAAAGATATTTATAAGATTTATCCAATTAAAGAAGATTATTCATTAAAATGTTTAAATCCTAATATTATTTATTATAAAAGCAATATAAAATTGTTTGATTATCAAGAAAAGGCAAAAAATGAAGCTTTAAAATCTAAAAATGGAGTTATTGTTATGCCAGCTGGAAGTGGTAAAACACAAACTGCATTACAATTAATTAGTGAATTAGGTTTAAAAACTCTTTGGATTACGCATACTTACGATTTATTAAATCAAAGTTTTGATAGAGCAAAAAGTAATTTAGAAGGTGTTGGTCTTGGCAAAATAGCAGCAGGCAAAATAGATATAGGAACTCATATTACTTTTGCTACTGTCCAAACATTAGTAAAATTAGATTTATCACAATTTAAAAATGAATGGGATTGTATAGTTGTAGATGAAGGTCATAGGATTTGTGGAACTCCTGCTCAATTAGGAATGTTTTATAAAGTCATAAATGCTTTATCTTGCAGATATAAGTATGCCTTAACTGCTACACCATTTAGAAATATAAAAGGAACAGAAAAAGCTTTATTTTCTTTAATTGGACCTATAATATGTGAAGTTCCAAAAGAAGTAGTTTCAGAAAGAACTATTAAAGCAGAAATACAACCAATTTATACTGACTTTAAAATCCCTAGAGATGCCAAGAAAACAGATGGAACAATAGATTATTCAAAATTAACAACATTTTTATCAGAAGATGAAGATAGAAATGAAATAATATTAGATATATTAAAAGAATGTAAAAATAATTATACACTAGTTCTTGGAGATAGATTAACTCAACTTTCATATCTTCAAGAAAAAATAGGATATGGTGTAAAAATTGATGGAACTATGACAAGTAAAAAGAAGAAAGCACAAAGAGAACAATATATACAAGACATGAGAGATGGAAAAGAAAATTTATTATTTGCAACTTATGGATTGGCAAAAGAAGGTCTTGATATACCAAGATTAGATAGGCTTATTTTAGCAAGTCCTCATAGAGATAAAGCAACAATAATTCAATCAGTAGGAAGAGTAGAAAGAAAATTTGAAGGTAAAAAAACTCCATTAGTTTATGATATTGTTGATAACACTCAATTTCATAGCAATATGTTCAAATCGAGAAAAACAATTTATAGGAAAAATGGAAATAGAATTTTATAATTTTTGATACCACTATTGACAAAGACATAAAAATGTGTTATCATAATTTTAATAATAGAATTCTTGGCGGAGTTTTATTAGGGCTATCTTTGTAGATAGATTTGCCCATAGAAAGTAGTCTATGGGGTGGATATTAGAAAAACATAACTAATATCGTGATATGATATTTTAGGACCACCTTTTTTATCGTATTGCAGGCTAGGATAATTCATAAACCTAGTTATGGATATACAATGAAATATCCCCTTTTTAGCTTTGTGGGTTGAGCTAAAATCAACCTACGGATTTAGCGAGATACTATCAATGGCAGATGGCTAGGTTCATACCCTAGAGGTTGTAGGTTCAAGTCCTACTCTCGCAACCAAACCCTACAAAATATTTATATAAACATTAGGGTGTTTTTTATTGCTAAATAGTCAAATGAAAATTTGGCTATTTTTTTTATTTTTTTATTGACTTCATGTCAAGAGTGTGTTAAGATAAAGATATAGAAAGGAGTGAATAAAATGTATTTTATAAAAGATGGTATTGTTATTAATAAAGATATTTCACAAGTAGAAATGGCAAAAGAAATAGGCTGTTCTCAAGAAACATTATCAAGAATTTTAAATAAAAAACAAGGTTGTAGTAAAACTTTAGCTTATGCAATAACTAAATTAATTAATCCAGATTTTGAAATATCTACACTATTTGAAATAAAATAGTTATCCACATAGTTGTGGACAACTTTGTGGAAGAAGGTAGATAAAATGATTTTAGATGAAAATACACAAGAATTAGTAACAAGAAATAAAAAAATAAAATTGATACCAAATGAATTTAAACTTATGCAATTTTTAATAAAAAACAGGAATAGAAATTGCACATATAAAGAATTGATAATGTATATATATAATACTAGTGAAGAAGATTATGTTTATTTCAAATCTCCTTTATTAACTATAATTAGAAGAATTAAAAAGAAACTAAAAAATGAAGATTTAATTATAAAAACAATTCATGATTATGGAGTATTTATTAGATATAATATAAATATTGAAGTTAAGAAAAGAATTGAAAAATTTTTAATAGAGCAAGAAATATTAAAATTAAAAGATGAAATTGAAGAAAAGAAAAATAAAATTAAATTATTAGAGGAAAGTATAAAATGAAAGATGAAATATTAAATATATTAAATATGAAAGATATTCTAAATAAATATGGAATAGAAATAAAAAAATATATGTGTCATTGTCCTTTTCATAAAGATAATTCTCCTAGTATGAAAGTTTATGAAAAAAGTTTTTATTGTTTTTCTTGTAATAGAACAGGGGATTTAATTGAATTTGTTAAGCAATATTTTAATTTAAATTTCCAAGAAGCTATGGAAAAAATAAATTTTGATTTTGGCTTAGGATTAAAAACAAGAGGAAGATTAAATAAAGAACAATTATTCAAATTACAAAAACAACAAGAAATAAAGAAAAAACAAGAAGAATATAGAAAACAGCTAATAACTAAAAAACTAATAAAAGCATCTAACCATTATAGGATTTACAATAGAATTATAGATAATTTAAATAAAGAAATAACAAAAGATAATTGGGAAGAAAAAGTTGAAGTTATTGCTTTTTTACAGGAAAAAGTAGAGTTATTAGATTTATATATGGAAAATTTATTAAATAAAAAAAACTAGATTTTTATCTAGTTTTTTTGGCACAGATTAATGGATTTGAACCATTACCAACAATTTTGGAGATTGTCATGCTAACCATTACACTAAATCTGCATATAATGAGCTTTACAGCTCATTATTTTGCTCCACCTTTCCATAAAACATAACCACATTTTTTAGTATTAGTTCCATCAACTGTATATCTTACTAAAGGTCTACCGTTATCAATTGAAAGATATTCTGCCTTTTCCCATGGATTTAAAGTACCTATTTTTTTTGATAATGCAGTATCTGCATAAACAGTTTCTGGTGTGCTTCCATTTTGATATACTCTTGCCATTTCTAAATTTCCTCCTTCATCTTTAATTTCTGGAGCTGGTTTTTGTTGTTCTCCTAGATGATATCTAATTTTATTTAAAAATCTTTCCCAGCCCATATCTAAAGTTCTATGTGGGCAATATTTTCCACTATAATCTTGATGCTTTGATACTTTTTCTATTCCCCAATTATATTGTTTTAATAACATTGCTACATAACTAGCACATAAATCTTCTGCTTCTTCAAATTGTTCTCCACCAGATTTTGAGTAACAAATTTCTATATTTATTTTATGAGCATTGCCTTTTCCATGTCTTCCGTCTCCTGATGCATAACAACTTCTTTCAAATGGCAAACCTGTTACAACTCTATAATTATCTACTGCAACATGGAATGAAACTTTTTCTGGTCTACCAATCATATATGATATTTCTGACATTGCTGAAGCATTATTTGCTGTGTTATGTATGCATATTCCATCTTTTACTGTTACATCAGGACATTTTATAGAATATTTTGAACTTGGACAAGTTACATTAGTTATTTGCATTATCAACACCTGCCTCATATTCAGTTTCAAATGTGTTTTCTTTTATATTTTTTTCATATAATTCTTGTGAAAATTCAACTGTTTCTTCTGTTATATTATCCATTTTGTTTCCTCCTAACTATTAGAAATTGTTTGTATTTTATTTAACAAATCATGAATAAAATTAGCACCTCTACTTATAAGAATTCCAGTTAAAAAGCTACCTACAAATGGAATAGAAATGCCAAAATTTAATATTGCAAATACATCTAATTGCGTAGCCATAGAAATAACTATGCTAACAATTAAAGCTCCTATTTTATCAATACTTACTTTTCCATCTTGCCAAATCATTTTTAAATTTTCCCAAACAGCCTCTGCAAGTATTGCAATAGCAGTAATTTGTAATAAATTTTCCATTGCAATCCCTCCTTTTTATTTTTTATACATATATATTATATCAAAAAAAAATAGAATTAGATATAAAAAAACATCTAATTCTATAAAAAATATAAAAAGGTAAAAATATTAAGAAAATTTTTGATTGGCAATATAATTATATCATATAAAATAAAAAAACAATAGAAGTTTCTTGAAAAAACAAGACTTTCTATTGCTCTGATGAATTTTACAGCCAAATATTTTTCATACAAATATATTATAATTAATATCTTTTAGCTTGTCAATATTCTTTTTATTATAACTTGTTTATCTTTGTAAGTTCTTCCGTTTATTATATTTTCCAAAGTACCATTGTCAATATAAATATTAAATTTGGAGGTACATCGCAGTACTGCCCTGCGTTCTCTTTGATTTGCAGTCAAAGCGACTTCTTTTGTCCAATGTACCACATAAAAGGTAGCCTACTATACCTTATTTTTTCTTTAATAATTTAATTATTTCGTTATTTTGTTCTATTATTTTTTCAAGATAT
>CAMEUC010000092.1 GCA_945937855.1 uncultured Clostridium sp.
AGAGGTGCCTAAAAAAGAAAAATCAAACCCCGACGAGATTTGGCGGTCGTCTTTTAATGTTCTTAACAAATACGGAACTCACACAAATTACAATTTATTTTTAAAAATTTTTAAGTATATTTTTTACATTTTTGCTAATAATTATTTTAAGTGGAGGTTTTATGAAAGTTTTTAAAAGATTTACAATTTTGTTTTTTTTATTATTTATTTATGTATTAATTTGCGCTACATCTTATACTAATGCAGTATGTCAAAATATTTCCGATTCTGTTTTTAGATTACATGTTATTGCAAACAGTAACTCTACCGAGGACCAAAATTTAAAATACCTTGTTAGAGATAATATTTTAGAATATATGAACTCAATTACTAGTGATGTAGAAGATAAAAACGAAATAATAGAAATTGTATCGAATAATTTAAATAATTTTAAACAAATTGCTCAGGATACAGTTTATGAAAATGGATTTGATTATGAAGTGACCGTAGAAATAGGAAATTTTGATTTTCCTGTAAAAACTTACGGAGATATTAGTTTTCCCCCTGGTGCTTATGATGCTTTAAGAATAAAAATAGGAACTGCTAGTGGTGAAAACTGGTGGTGTGTAATGTTCCCTCCGTTATGTTTTATAGATGTTTCATCTGGAATAGTTCCTGATGAATCTAAAGAAGTTTTAGAATCTGAATTAAGTCAAGAAGAATATAAATTAATATCTGATAGTTCAGACGAAACTAAAATTAAATTTAAGGTGGTAGAACTATTGCAAAATTTTAATTTTAGTGGTATATTTATGTAAAATATAGAGTGGTTTATTTACACTCTATTTTTATTACGTAATAAATGGAGGCAATAATGGAAAAACTAGTTATAACAGGTGGTACCCCACTTAAAGGAGAAATATCAATAATTGGAGCAAAAAATTCTGCAGTAGCACTTTTACCAGCTACTTTACTTGTCAGAGGAATTTGTACTATTAATAATTTGCCAAATATTTCTGACATACAAATTACTTGTAATATATTAGAAAAATTAGGTTCAAAAATAACATGGAATAATACACATAGTATAACTATAGATAATACACATATCTCTAACACAGTTGCTCCTTTAGATTTAACTAGTAAATTCAGAGCTTCTTATTATTTATTAGGGGCAATGCTTGGAAGATGTGGAAATATAGAAGTTGGTCTGCCTGGTGGTTGTAATTTAGGTCCTCGCCCGATTGATCAACACATTAAAGGTTTTGAAAGTTTAGGAGCAACTGTAGATTTATTGCAAGGTAAAGTTATTGCAAAAGCTAAAAAGCTAACAGGAACTACTATTTATTTAGACATTGTTTCTGTAGGTGCAACTATTAATATTATGCTTGCAAGTGTTCTTGCAAATGGAACCACAATTATAGAAAATGCAGCTAAAGAGCCACATATAGTTGATGTTGCAAACTTTTTAAATTCTGCTGGTGCCAATATTATCGGAGCTGGAACTGATAGTATAAAAATAAATGGTGTAAAGAAACTAAAAAATAATATTACATACTCAGTTGTACCGGACCAAATAGAAGCTGGAACTTTTATGTTAGCTGCTATCGCAACCAAAGGTGATATAACCTTAAAAAATTGCATACCAGAACATTTAGATTGTTTAACCTCTAAAATATTAGAAATTGGCGGGAATGTCGAATATAATGAAGATATTGTTCATGTATGGTATGATAAACAAACTACAAAAGCTAATATTACAACTTTGCCATACCCAGGGTTCCCTACCGATTTACAAGCACAAATGGGAGTTGTTTTAGCCCTTTCTGAAGGAACAAGTATTATAAATGAAAGTATTTGGGACTCGCGTTTTCAATATACTGCTGAGTTAAATAAAATGGGGGCTCAAATAACTGTTCAGGGTAAATCTGCAATATTTGAAGGTGTAGAATGTCTTTATGGCGCAAATGTTTTTGCTTCTGATTTAAGAGCTGGTGCAGCTTTAATTATTGCAGGTATAGTTGCCTCTCGGAACTACAGAGATTTATAATGTTCATTATATTGATAGAGGTTATGAAAATATAGAGGACAAGTTTAATAGTCTTGGTGCTAAAATAATAAGAATAAAGGATGATTACAAATGCTAAAATGTTGTAGTTTATACAGTGGAAGTTCTGGAAATAGTTTTTTTGTACAAAGTGAAAATACCAAATTATTAATAGATGTTGGAGTAAGTTGCAAGAAAATAGAAAAAGCTCTTTTGGAACAATTTAATTTAAACTTAAATGATATAGATGCTATTTTTGTTACTCATGAGCATATAGACCATACAAAAAGTTTAAATTTAATATCTTCAAAATATAATTTACCTGTCTATGCAACAAGAGGCACTTGGCTTGCTCTTAATGAAAAAGGAAATAAAGTTTCTAAGGAAAATCAGAAAATAATTGTAACAAATAAAAGTTTTCAATTGGGAGATTTAAGAATTTTTCCTTTTCCTACTCCACATGATGCTGCAGAGCCTTGTGGGTTTAATATTTATAACAATAGTTCCAAAATAAGTATTGCAACAGATATAGGTCATATTGATGATAATCTTTTTAATAATTTCAAAGATAGCTCTTTTATTATGCTAGAGTCAAATTATGAACCTAATATTTTAAAAATTTCTTCTTATCCATATAAACTTAAACAAAGAATTGCTAGCAAAAATCGGTCATTTATCTAATGGAGAAGCTGGAGAAACTATTTCAAAATTAATTACATACGGTCTTAAAGATGTTTTATTAATACACTTAAGTAAAGAAAATAATGTTCCTGAAATAGCTTATGAAAGTGTTATGGAAAAATTAAAGGTTCAAGATATCTCTCTAGAAAATATTAATTTAAATGTTGCTCCTAGAGATAATCCTAGTAAAATATTTAATATATTATAAAATTTAGAAAAAGAGAATGATGCCCCACTCATTCTCTTTTTTGAAACAAAAATTCTAAGAATTAAAAGTTATTAGAATTAAATTTATATATTGGGGGCTGTAGGGGCAAGAAAATAAATTTTTTGCAATAAGTAGGGCGCTTATTTTACAAAAATTTCTTGGAAGTTACCCCTACAAGATAAAAAACATGTGTTATTTTTGTTATTTAATATGATGAATTGTACTTTGCAAAAGCGTTGGCTTTTGCAAACTGAAGTGTGAATTGAGAAGTGCGAGGTGTGATTTTCGGGTGATTTCTTCGAAGATTTGCCCTTACCAATCACACTTCTCACCTCCTACCTCTCACCTCCAAAGTACAATTTTTACTATATAAATCTTTTTATTAAATTAACTTTTTAATATCTTTTTTACTTAATTTTTTTACAAGAATTGTCTGACAGTAAAAAACATATGAAAAAAATAACAAGAAATAAATTTTTTATTTATCTCTAAAAGAATTTTTTTGAATAAAAATTTTTGATGTACATATAATACTACTTTTCCCAGATTTTGTCAATTATTTTTTTACGACAAAATCTGCCAAATTACTACAGAAGCTAACATTCCAACAACATCTCCAATCAAAGCTGCCCAAAGAACAAACCTTGTTTTCTTTATTTTCACAACACTTGTATATACAGCAATAGTATAAAGTGTGGTTTCAGTAGACCCCATTATTGTCGCAACAATTAAACCAATTTTACTATCCACACCATATGTTTTCATTATATCTGTTCCTACTGCAATTGATGCACTTCCGTGAAATTGGTCTAAGTATTGCAAGTGGCATAATTTCTTTAGGGAATCCTAAAAAATTTGTAATTGGAGAAATTAAATTAATCGCAAAATCTAAAATTCCTGAACTTCTAAGAGCTCCTATGGCAACAAATAAACCTATTAATGTTGGGAAAATATTAATAGCTATTTCAATTCCTTCTTTGGCTCCTTCTAAAAAAATATCAAAAACAGGTTTTTTTTCTTTTATTCCATATATTAAAATTATTAAAAAAATTAATGGAATAGCTAAATTAGAAAAATAATTTATTATCTTCATTAAAATTACCACTTTTTCATAAATATTTTTGTAGCTGTAACTGCAGCTATTGCTGCACATATAGTTGCAATCCAGATTGGAACTAACATTTTTGTAGGTTCTATAGATCCTAATGAATTTCTTATTGCAATAACTGTTGTTGGTATTATTTGTATTGATGCTGTATTTAAAACAATTAGCATTGCCATAGAATTTGATAGTTCTTTTTTATTTTTATTATTTTTTTGTAAACTTCTCATTGCCTTTAATCCCAACGGAGTTGCGGCATTTCCTAGCCCTAATAAATTAGCAATTATATTCATAGAAATTTCTTTATGGACTTCATCATTTTCACTAATCTCAGGAAATAATTTTTTTAATAATGGTTTAAATAATTTTATTAATTTATCTATTATAGTAGTTTTCATCGCAATTTTTATAATCCCACACCATAAACACATAGTTCCAAGTAAAGTCAAACATAAATTCACTGCACTTGCTGTGGATTCAAAAATTGAGTTGTTAGTTTCTGGTAATCTTCCTGAAAAAATCGCATAAATAAATGAAATAATTAAAAATAACGGCCAAATTTTATTTAACATACTTCCTCTAATTAACTTTTAAATAAATATTATTTAGTAAATATTCTTAAGTATACTCTATTAAGTATTTATGCTACCTTATTAAAAATCATTACCAAAAAAAGGAAATTTTTTTTATTTTTATTGACCCTTAATATTTTTTATGGTATTATATTTTTACATCAAATGTGTGTCGAAATTTGTAACTTTTTAGGAGGTAATATAATGAAAGCAACTGGAATAATTAGAAGAGTAGATGAACTAGGCAGGGTTGTTATACCTATTGAATTAAGAAATAAATTTGGAATAACTGAAAAAGATCCAATGGAAATATATGTTGATGGTACGTCAATTATACTAAAAAAATATGAACCAAACTGTATTTTTTGTAATAGTTCAAAAAAATTAATTGATTTTCAAGGGAAGCAAGTCTGTGAAAAATGTGCAAAGGCTTTAGCAAATAAAAAATAAAAATAGCCCCAATTTTGGGGTTATTTTTTATTTAGAAAATATTGATAAATTTCATTTTTATTTTTATTTTTATCTTTTGCTATTTTTTTTATTATTTCTTTTTTTTCTAATCCTTTTTTTTCATAATATTTATAATGTTCTTCTAAACTTAAATTTAATAAAAAATCTTTTTCTTCATTATTTTCATTTGATTTTTCTACAACAATAACAAATTCACCTTTTGGTTCTTTATATTTTTCTAATATTTGTGATACAGTTCCTCTTAAAAACTCCTCATGTATTTTTGTTATTTCCCTAGCTAAAACAATATTTCTATCACCTAAAATTTCTTTTATATCTTCTAAAGTATTTATTAATTTATGTGGTGCTTCATAAAAAATTAATGTACTATTTATTTTTTTTATTTTTTCTAATTTTTCCTTTTTCTCTCTTTTATTTACTGGTAAAAAACCAACAAAATGAAATTCTGTTGTATCTAATCCTGAAGAAATAATTGCATTAATTGCTGCACATGCTCCCGGTATTGGTATTATTTCTATATTATTTTCTATGGCACATCTTACAACTTCTGCCCCTGGGTCAGATATTCCGTGGTGTTCCTGCATCGGAAACAAGCGCAATATTTTTACCTTCTTTTAATTTTTCTATCAATACATTAGATTTGGTTTTTTCTATTTCTTTATAATAACTAATTAATGGTTTTTTTATTTCTAAATGATTTAATAACTTTAACGTGTGTCTGGTATCTTCTGCCGCAATTAAATCAACTTCTTTTAATATCCTTATTGCTCTTAATGTAATATCTTCTAAATTTCCAATTGGTGTTGCAACTAAATATAATTTTCCGTTCATAATAATCTCCTTTTAAAAAACAAATTGTAATTTGTACGTCACTGCTTCTCAGCCTACCTTTTGTATAATTTTTTTAAAAGATCAAACTCTCCAAGGCATACGCGGGTATTCCCCCGCCTCAAAGGGCTGTCGAGATTTGACTTTTAAAAAAATATACAAAACGGCTGAGGCTATATAATCACCCTTCGCGCTACTCTATATGAATAATTAATTGCATAAAAATAAAGTAGCCAA
>CAMEUC010000093.1 GCA_945937855.1 uncultured Clostridium sp.
AAAAAAAATCATACAAAAGGTAGGCTGAGAAGCAGTAACATACAAACTACAATTTTTTTATTTATCCTTAAAATATGATTTTTCTTGTAAAAATTTACATAAAAGACTTGTTTTTTTTGCTATTTTATAGGATAATATATATGTATGAAAATAAGGATTGGGGGATCTTTTGTGAAAATTTTAGATAAATTTATAAAAATATTAAAAACAGATAGAAATACTTTTTTTGCATATGTATTAACATTAATAACAGCATATATAGTTGTTGATAGGGTTATTGAATTGCTATTTATGTGTTTTACTGGTATGTCTGTTTCATATTGGGGGCCAATAACATATACTTTAGCAATGGCTTGTCCGGTATTTGCTTATGTATTTGCAGTACCTTCCAAGTTTGCTAAGTCTGATGAAGTGAAAATTTCATTCTTTTATGTATATTGTGTAGCCTTATATGTAATAGTTTTATCAATGGGAGTTCAATGGCTTAATTATATTGGTTGGTTTGCTTTACTTTCTGTACCAAATTTTGAAACAATTTTTAGTAATTTTTCAGATTTAATAAAACCAGCATTTACAGCTATTGCAGTTTATATCCCTGTTGCAACATTTTATAGATTAGTAATTTGGTTATATAGAGGAATTAATGACCCTATTTTTCCAAATAGTTATAAAGATTCTATATTAGATTTTGCTGGTATTGACCTTTCACCTGTTCCAGAGTCTTCAGGGCCATATAGTTTTGAAATTGCTCTTTGTAAAGATAAAACAACTGGTAAGCCTGTAAAAATTGTGGAAAATAGAAGATTTGAATCTACTTTAATTGTAGGTCCATCTGGTACTGGAAAAAGTGCTATGGTTATTGAACCTATGATTGCAAGAGATTTAGAGAAGAAATTTTTCTTTAGAGAAGTAGCCAAAGAAATGGGATATACTGCCTTAAAAACAGGAATTGCTACTTTAGATTGTCCTTATTCTAAAGAATATTTAAACAAACATTTCAATTTAAATATGCTTACACCTGTAGTTGGTAAAGAAAAAGTTTATAAGTCTTATATGAAAAAGATGATTTATTTTGAAGCACCTGATGGAAAAATTACATACAAAAACTTAGGTTTAGCATCGGTTACTCCAGATTTTGAACAAACAAAACGTCTAGTAGATATTGCTAAAAATTTAGATATTCCAGTACATGTAATTGACCCACTTGACCCTACATCAATTGGATTAAATCCATTTATAATAAATCCACCTTCACTTTGTGCACTTACTATTTCTTTAGTTTTAAGAAATTTATATTTCACATCAAATAAAACTGAAGAAGCAGTATATATGGATGATATAGCTTTCCAAGCTATTCAGAACTTGGTTATACTTTTAAAAATCATGTTTCCAAAATTAAATAATGGATTAATGCCTAACTTAGAAGATTTACTAAAATGTTTTAATAATTTCGATTTAGTTGAAAGCATGTGCAGAGAAATGGAAAAAGATCCAGAACTTGCTAGAGAATATGAGTTGCAAATAGAATACTTTAAAAAATGTTTCTATAGAAATTCTGATGGTAGAAAAGATATGCAAAGATATATTCAGCTTGTAAGTGCTCAATTAGATACACTTTTACGAAGTGCTGCAGTAAGAGATATTATTTGCAATAGGTATAATAATCTTAACTTATCTGAAGTTATTGAAAATGGAGAAGTTATTCTATTTTCTTCAAGAGCTAACGATATTGGTGGAACAGCACATGGTGGTTTTGGTAAATTCTTCTTATGGCTAATGATGATTGCTGTTGAAGGACGTCCAGGTAATGAAAAATCTCGTACCCCATTCTTCTTATATATAGATGAATTTAACCGTTATTATGATGGAAGCTTTAATGATATATTTACTCAATTTAGAAAATATAAGGTTGGAACTATTTTTGCAATTCCTACTTTATCTAGCTTAGGTGGTGCTGGTTCACCTGTAATGCAAGCATTATCTGCAAATGCACCAACTAAAGTTACATTTGGTAACTGTACACCTGATGAATTTGACTGGTGGCAAAAAGAGCTTGGGAATAGAAAGGAATGGGTAGTCACACCTGGATATGACCCTGGGAAAAGTGATGACTATAGTACAAATTTAGGAAGTCCAAAATGGGATTGGAAACCTAATTTTGTTACATCTAAACTTCAAGGTTTAAAATTTAAGGGTATTGTTTATAAAACCAAAGATGCCAAAGGAAAGAATGTAATTAATTATGGTTCAGTAGATTTTCTAGAATCAAAATACAAAGAGCCTCGTAAATCTAAAAACTATAATTTTGATAAATTTAATACTGGTACTGTAGAAGAAGAAAAGAAAACTAAGAAAATTAAATTCGATCCAAATCATTTGAACTGGGGAAATTTAGATGAAGAAATAGATCCCGTACAAATGAACACCACAGATTCAACTTACCTATTTGATAATGAAGATGCAATTATAGTAGATTTAAAAAGTAAAAAGAAATAAATAAAAATCCGGCTATGCCGGATTCTTTATTTATTTTATTCCAATATTTTAAGTTCCAATGTTTCCATTTTATATTTACCTGTTTGTTCGTCTATTTTGAATTCAATTAAACTTTTACTTAGAGCTGTTGTATTTTGCCTTAAATCTGTCGTAAAGCATAGTTTTACTCCATTTATTTCTAGTTTATTTGTTACTATTGTTTTAAATGTTTCTACCATATGTTTATCATCTTCACATACTATTACTAGTTGTGGCTTTATCTCATACCCAGAGTCAAATTGTACAAAGTTTTCGTAAAAATCTTTATACAACTTCATTCTTTCAATTAGTTTCTTTTCCCAGTCTTCTTCTCTTCTTACTACCTCAAATAATAAACTAATTGATTTTCCTGCTTTTGAAATTTTTATTGCCCCATGTGCTTTAAATACTTTTCCTGCCATTTTTGCAGTAATTTGTGGTTTTACTGTAAAATCATCAAAAGCTTTTACTTTTCTTAAATAAGCTATTATCATCTGATTTCCTGCAAGTCTTTTCTTTATCATTCCTACTGGTTTTGTATTATCTGTTGGTTGCCACTTGCACTCTATACCTCTAGAGTTTAAAAGGTATTTTCCCATTTTTTCTAAGCAATATATTCTATATACTCCTTTACCTTCTTCTGCTGTAAAGAAATATCTTGTTAATATTTTGGTTTTTACTAATTGTTCTAATTTGTTATTTAATTTATCTTGAGATTTTATATCTTCTCCATTATGTTCTAAAAGCTGATATAATTGTCTAGATGTTATAAATTCAAATTGATTTACTAATTCTAATATTTTAAAATGAATATCTGTAATATGACCTATGTTTATTTTGTTAATTATTTGATTCATAGATACATATCCGTCTTTGCCGTCAAATGTTTTTATTTCTCCTTCTCGCATTGCAAATGGAGATACCTCCGTTTTTATTTCTTCATCTGATACCATAATATTTTACCACCTTTCTAATTATAGGTTTAAAATCCTTCAAATCTTGTTGGAGTTTATATATTTTAAATCGCTCAGCGCTTCCCACCGGCGCTGTAACAAGGCTTCGCCTTTAACAGCCCACGGCGGTCCCCACGGAACGCTTCGCTTTTAAAATATATTAAACTCCTTAAGTTTGGCTACCTTATCGCTCAAAAATAATTTCAAACTTTAGTATAATAGATAATTAAATTATTTTTAATTTTATTTTTTTCTTTTCTGGTATTATTTTTTTAACATATACTTGTACATTTTGTCCATATTGAATGTTGGGCTTATAGTCTGCTAAACCTACTAGATTAGGTTTTAATTCAATAAATATTCCATTATTGAATTTTTCTACTTCTCGTGCAATTCCTTGTATTGTCATTCCTGAAGATATTTCTTTGGCATTTTCTTCCCAAGTTCCAAGTATCTCTTTATATGTTAAAAGAATTTTTTTCTTTTCTCTGTCTATAGATTTTATCATAATTTTTATATTTTGTCCAATTTTTAGTCTTTCTTCTGGTGTTTTTATTCTGGCTATTGAAATGTCTTCTATATGTAAAAGTCCTGTTGTTCCTCCTTCAAGCTCTATAAATGCTCCATAAGGCTTTATGTTTGTTACAGTTCCTGATACAATGTCGCCTTCTTTTAAGTTGTCGTTCCAGTTCTTTGGTATAAATTTAGGATAATTCATGTGATGTTCCATCCTTTCTTTTGTGATTTTATAAATTATAATTTGTGCGAACATTTTTTAAAAGATAAAGAGATCCGCCAAATCTCGTGGGGGTTATTATTAATCATTTTAAAAGTATTTCTACTTCTTTTTGGTTTAGGTATCTCCATGTGCCTATTTTTAAGTCTTTTACTCCAATGTCACCTATTTTACTTCTATGCAATGCTAACACTTTTTTGTTAATTGCTTCACACATTTTTCTTATTTGTCTATTTTTTCCTTCATGAATTGTTATTTCTAGCCTTGATTTATTTGTTTCTATATCTGTTTTTAATATTTTTATTTTGGCTTTATTTGTTATAAATCCGCCTATATCTACTCCATTTTCTAATTGTTTAATTTCTTCTGTTGTTGGTATTCCTTTTAAAGTAACAGTATAAGTTTTTTCAATTTCATGCTTTGGATGAGTTACTTTATACACAAAATCTCCATCATCTGTTAATAATAATGCTCCTGAGGTATACATATCGAGTCTGCCTACTGGAACTAGTCTTCTGTTTGTTTTTACTAAGTCAAGTACAGAGTCTCTTCCAAATTGGTCTTTAGCTGTTGTTACATACCCTATGGGTTTGTTTAATAATATATATACATGCTCTGCATTATTATTTTTTACTTCTTTATTATTAAATTCTATTTTATCTTTATTTGGTATTATTTTTGTTCCTAACTCATTAACAATTGTTCCATTTACTTTTACTTTCCCTTGAAGTATATATTCTTCACATTTTCTTCTTGATGCTATTCCACATGTGGCTAAATATTTTTGTAAACGAATTTCTTCTTCCATAAATTTTTTCCTTTTCTTTTTCATATTTAATCATTAAATAATAATTTATAGAAGTGTGAAGTGGGATGTGGGAAGTGTGCTTTTATGGAAATTTCTTCGAAGTCTAACCATAAAATCACACCTCGCACTTCACCCCTCTCACCTCTATAGTATTATTTTTCTAGCATCTTTAATACATTAGAAAAATACTCTGGCAATGGTGCTTCAAATGTTACTTTTTGGTTTGTTGTAGGGTGCACAAATTCAAGTTTTGCTGCATGTAGCATCTGCCCTGTTATATTAAATGGATTTTTTCCATTCGAATATACAGTATCACCTACTATTGGATAACCAATTTCTGCCATATGTACTCTTATTTGATGGGTTCTTCCTGTTTCTATTTTTAGCTCTAATAAAGTAAATCCATCATATCTTTTTAATACTTTAAAATGTGTTATTGCCTCTTTTCCTTTTTTAGTTACTGCCATTTTCTTTCTATCTTGCATGCTTCTTCCTATTGGCATATTAATTGTGGCTTCTTTTTCTTTTATATTTCCTCTAACTAAGGCAATATATGTTTTTGTTACTTTTCTTTCTTGTATTTGTTTACTTATATTAATATGAGCATTATCGTTTTTTGCAATTATAACTAAACCTGATGTGTCTTTATCAATTCTATGTACTATTCCCGGTCTTATTGTTCCACCTATTCCTGATAAGCTTTCTTTACACCTTTCTAAAATTGCATTTGCAAGTGTTCCATCTGGGTTACCATTTCCTGGGTGGACAACTATTCCCTTTTCTTTATTAACTATAATTATATCGTTATCCTCATAAATTATATCTAAATCCATTTTCTGTGGCTTTAACTTAAAATCTTCTTTTGGAGTGCTTTCTTCTATTTTAATTATATCTCCACTATTTACCTTATAAGAATTTTTTGTTTTTTTACCATTTACTAGTATTTTTTCTTCTGCAATCATTTTTTGAATTATTGCTCTAGATAGCTTATTATTTTTATCTGCTATGTATTTATCTAGTCTACAATTTTCATCTAAAACTTTATATTCCTCCACTTTTAAATCTTCTCCTGTTTTT
>CAMEUC010000094.1 GCA_945937855.1 uncultured Clostridium sp.
AATAATATAATTGCTTTTAAAGATTAAGAAAAAAATTGTAAAGATTATTCTAATAAGCACATTTATTATGTTATTTTTAATATCAACTTCAATAATTTATTTTTTTGGAGCATTTGGCTATACCCCTGAACATGTTGTCGAAAAGGATGGGCAAAAGTTTGTTGCATATGTGAGTGGATTTAAGAGAACTTATGTGAATTACTAGGATTATAAAAATATATTTGTAGTTGAAAATCAGAAAAGAATAGAAGAATATTATGGCAAGGGTGGATTTGATACAATAGAAAATAAATATGGATATGAATATAATGTTGAAAGGACAACATACTACGATGAAAAGGGAGAGATTATATCTATAAATGAATAGACAAATTACAAGGTGTATTTTTAATTTTATTCGAACATCAAAAAAAATATTGACTTTAATTCAATAATGTGATATTTTTCATAGATAAAAAGTATTAGGAGGTAGTAATTATGGAATTAAAAGGATCAAAAACAGAGCAAAATTTAATGACGGCTTTTGCCGGAGAATCTCAGGCAAGAAATAAATATACATATTTTGCTAGTAAAGCAAAAAAAGAAGGATATGAACAAATAGCTGCAATTTTCCAAGAAACAGCTGATAATGAAAAAGAACATGCAAAAATGTGGTTTAAATTATTAAATGGTGGAGAAATTGGAACAACAGCTGAGAACTTAAAAGCTGCTGCTGATGGAGAAAATTATGAATGGACAGATATGTATGCTGAATTTGCTAAAATAGCTAAAGAAGAAGGTTTTGACCATATTGCATACTTATTTGAAGAAGTTGGCAAAATTGAAAAAGAACATGAAGAAAGATATTTAAAATTATTAGAAAATGTAAAAGATGGAAAAGTGTTTGAAGCAGGAGAAGTTAAAATATGGAAATGTAGAAATTGTGGACATATTGTTGTTGGAACAAAAGCTCCAGAAGTTTGCCCTGTATGTAGCCATCCAAAAGCATATTTCGAAATTAAAGCTGAAAATTATTAAAATATAGGAAAACTATTCTTATGAGAAATATAAATTAATATGGAGGGAATTTATGAAAAAAGAATTAGTAATAAAAAGATGTTCTAAATGTCAAGCTTTAGTTGAAGTCATAAAAGATTGTACTAGTGATAATTGTAGTATTAAATGTTGCGGTGAAGAAATGATAGAATTAGCTCCAAATAGTGTAGACGCATCTTTTGAAAAACATGTACCAAACTATGAAGCAATAGATAATCATATAATCGTAAAGGTTAACCATGTTATGGAGGAAGACCATTTTATAGAATGGATTGCAATGTTAGCAAATAATAAAATTATAAAGAAATTTTTATTGCCAGGTGAAGAAGCCTGTGTAATATTTCCATATGTTAAAGGAAGTAAAATTTATTCTTTTTGTAATAAACATGGACTTTGGTCAAAAGAAGTTGAATAAATATAGATAAATTAAACTTTTGGTGTGAGATTTATTACATAGAAAGGACTGTGATAAAAGTGAAAGATATTATCATTTCTGATGATATAATATATATCGGAGCAGATGATAAAGATATTGAATTATTTGAGAATCAATATAATGTGCCAAATGGAGTAGCATATAATTCATACATAATAATTGATAAAAAAATTGCAATAATGGATACAATTGATAAAAGAAGAACAAATCAATGGCTTGAAAATTTAGATAAAGCATTAAATGGCAGAAAACCTGATTATTTAGTTATTTCACATCTGGAACCAGACCATGCTTACAATATAAATACTTTAATGAAAAAATATCCAGATATAAAGTTAGTTGGAAATTCGAAAACTTTTACCTTTTTACCTCAATTTTTTGATATACAAAATTTAGACTCAAAAAAAATTGAAGTAAAAGAAGGAGAAATTTTAGACTTAGGAAACCATAAATTAAAATTCATTATGGCACCAATGGTACATTGGCCAGAGGTAATGATGACATATGAAGAAAAAGAAAAAATATTATTTTCAGCAGATGGATTTGGTAAATTTGGAACATTAGATACCAAAGAGGATTGGGATTGCGAAGCCAGAAGATATTATTTTAATATAGTTGGGAAATATGGTTTACAAGTACAAACATTATTAAAAAAAGTTATGAATTTAGATATAGAAAAAATTTGTCCTTTACATGGACCAATACTAAATGAAAACTTAGTACATTATATTGAAAAATATAATATTTGGAGCAGCTATAATGCTGAAAGTGATGGTGTGTATATAGCTTGTGCATCAATTCATGGAAATACATATAGTGCTTGTGAAAAGTTAAAGGAAATCTTAGAAGAAAAAGGCATAAGCAAAGTAGTTTTATCGAATTTATCAAAAGAAGATTGGTCAGAAGCAATAGAAAATGCATTTAGATATGGGAAAATTGTATTTGCTTCTTCAACATATAATATGGAAATATTTACTCCAATGAGAAACCTATTATTGAATTTAAAAGAAAAAAATTATCAAAATAAGATTGTTGGATTGATCGAAAATGGAACTTGGGCACCAAATTCTGCAAAATGTATGAAAGAGATATTGAACACAATGAAAAATATAGATATAATAGAACCAGTAGTTACAATTAAATCCAAACTTTCAGAAGAAAATTGTTTGCAATTATATAAAATGGCAGAAGATTTAATAAAAAAATAAAAAGGAGGTGTGTACTATGAAATATAAATGCACAGCCTGTGGATATATTTATGATGATAATGTAGAAGCAGTAAAATTTGAAGATTTACCAGATGATTGGGTTTGTCCTTTATGTGGTCTTGGAAAAGAATTCTTTGAAAAAATAGAAGAATAAGAAATGATTTAAGAGTTTAATTTAATAATGAAATTAAACTCTTTTTACAATAAAATCAGGTAAAACTTATAAATACTTGGATTTTAGATACAAATTACAATAAGTAAATCAAAATACTTTAGCAAATATTACAAAAATTAAATAATAAAAATGTTATACTATGGTTGAACGATTGAACGATATTTTGAACGATTGAACGATTAGAAATGGAGGTAAGTAGCATGAATGAGAATGAATCAATAGAATTTAAAGAAAATTATACAGAAAAAATATATTATGTAGGAATAAAAAATGGCAGACAATAAAAATAGTAAGTTATCGCTCAAATTATCTTTCTAATTATAAAAAATTGAGTAATAATAATCATAAAGTTATTGACAAACTATATGAAATAATATAAAATAAAACAAAATTAGGAATAATTCCTAATTTAGAAAGAGGATACATGAATAACTATTCTAAGCAAAGAGAAATTATACTAGAAACATTTAAGTATTTAAATCATCCAACAGCGGAACAAATATATGATAAAGTACATCAAGATAATCCAACTATTAGTAAAAGTACAGTTTATAGAAATTTAAATGTTTTATTGGAAAATAAAACTATCAAGAAAATAAAAGTATTAACTGGACCAGACAAATATGATTATATTGATAAAGAACATTATCATGTAATATGCAACAAATGTGGAAAAGTTTTTGATTTTATGTATCAGTTTAAGAAGGAAAAACTAAAAGAATTGATCCATAATCAAACGAGTGTAATTACTAATGTAGACAGTATCATTTTATATGGAATATGTGAAGAATGTAAATCTAAAATAAAGTATGAGGAGGAATAAAAAATGGAATTAAAAGGATCAAAAACAGAAAAAAATTTAATGGAGGCATTTGCAGGAGAATCACAAGCAAGAAATAAATATACCTATTTTGCAAGCAAAGCTAAAAAGGAAGGATATGAGCAAATAGCAGCAATATTCCAAGAAACAGCAGATAATGAAAAAGAACATGCAAAATTATGGTTTAAACTATTACATGATGAAGATATACCATCTACAGCTGAAAATTTAAAAGCAGCAGCAGAAGGAGAAAATTTTGAATGGACAGATATGTATGATAGAATGGCAAAAGAAGCAAAGGAAGAAGGATTTGATAGAATAGCATATTTATTTGAAGCGGTTGGAAAGATAGAAAAAGAACATGAAGAAAGATATAAAAAATTATTAGAAAATGTAGAAGATGGGTTAGTATTTTCTAAAGATGGAGATAAAATTTGGAAATGTAGAAATTGTGGACATATTGTAATTGGTAAAGAAGCACCAGAAATTTGCCCAGTTTGTAGTCATCCAAAAGCATATTTTGAAATAAAAGCAGAAAATTATTAATATATTAGTAAAATAAGAGATACCTTTTTGTATCTCTTATTGAAATTAAAAAAGGAGGAAAAAATGGCTAAATATAAATGTCAATTATGTGGACATATTTATGATGAAGAAAAAGAGGGAGTTAAATTTGAAGACTTACCAGATGATTGGAAATGTCCAATGTGTTTTGCACCAAAGAATATGTTTAAATTAGTAGAAGAAGATGCAAAACAAGAAGAAAAAGTAGAATCTAAAGAAGAAACAAGAAAGAATGAAAATAAGCTAGAAAACTATTTAAAAGAATATACTCGTAGTACAGACGAAGTAGAACAAAGAATGGAAGATATCCATACAATGGCTATTACAGGAAAAAGTATTATTTCAGCAATGGGAACAAAGCTACCTGTAACTAGCTGGAATGATATTCTAATTCTGGGTGGACAACTTAGCAAAATGCCACTTTTTGAGGATGAAGAAGTTAGTCTAAGAACAGTAATTGGTAAAAATGCGAAAAAGCCAATGATTTTAGAAACACCTGTATTTGTAACACACATGTCTTTCGGTGCATTATCAAAAGAAGCCAAAACAGCCTTGGCCATAGGAACGAAAAATGTAAAAACAGCAATATGTAGCGGAGAAGGTGGAATATTACCAGAAGAATTTGAAAATGCTTATGAATATATTTTTGAATATGTGCCAAATAAATATAGTGTTACGGATGAAAACTTAAAAAAGGTAAGTGCAATAGAGATTAAAATAGGTCAAGGAACAAAACCAGGAATGGGAGGACACCTACCCGGAGAAAAAGTAACAGAAGAAATTGCAAAAATAAGAGGTAAAAAAGTAGGAGAAGATATTATTAGTCCATCTAAATTTAAAGAGATTGAAACAAAAGAAGACTTAAAATCTCTAGTAGATGAATTAAGAGAAAAATCAGAAGGAAGACCAATTGGTGTGAAATTTGCAGCAGGACATATAGAAGAGGATCTAGAATTTGCTTGTTTTGCAAAGCCGGATTTTATTACAATAGATGGGAGAGGTGGTGCAACAGGTGCAAGCCCTAAAATCATAAAAGATGCAACAACAGTACCTACAATATATGCACTATATAGAGCAAGAAAATATTTAGATGAGCATGGAGAAGATATATCACTTGTCATAACGGGAGGACTAAGAACTTCATCAGATTTTGCTAAGGCAATTGCAATGGGAGCAGATGCTATCGCTATTGGAACAGCTGCAATGATGGCAATTGCTTGCCAACAGTACAGAGTTTGCAATAATGGAATGTGTCCGGTAGGAGTAGGAACACAAGATTCAGAATTAAGAAAAAGATTAAATATTGAAAAAAGCAGTAAAAGGTTAGAGAATTATTTTAATGTTGTAAATGATGAATTAAAAACTTTTGCAAGAATAACAGGAAACAAGGATATTCATAATTTGAGTAATTATGATATTGTAACAACTAATAGTGAAATTTCAAAGAATACAAATATTATACATGCATAATAAAATTTAGAAAGTTATATATTGATTTGAAAATATCTAACTTTTATGTTACAATCATCTCGATAAATTACAATTTCTAGGACTGATAATATGTTGATATTATCAGTCTTTTGTTATAT
>CAMEUC010000095.1 GCA_945937855.1 uncultured Clostridium sp.
TGTATATACAACCTCAGCCGTTTTGTATATTTTTTTTAAAGTCAAATCTCGACAGCCCTTTGAGGCGGGGGAATACCCGCGTATGCCTTGGAGAGTTTGATCTTTTAAAAAAATCATACAAAAGGTAGGCTGAGAAGAAACAGAACATAAATTATTGTTTAATATTAGGAGTTAAAATGAAGTTTAAATATATAATTCTAATTTTAATTTTATTTTTTAGTTTGTTTTGTCTATCTGGTTGTTATGATGCTCGTGGCATTGAAACTTTTGCTTATGCAGTTGCTCTAGGCATTGATAAAGTCGATAGTGATACAATAAGATTAACACTTCAATTTGCTGTTCCTACTGCATCAGATTCATCTTCTTCATCTAGTTCACAAACTAGTTCATCTACTGTTATAGATGTTAATTGCTCTACTATTGATGCTGGAATTAGTTTAATTAATAGTTATATTAGTAAAAAAGTTAATCTTTCGCATTGTAAAGCAATTGTTATTTCAGAAGGTTTAGCTTATGAAGGTGTTGAAGATTATATTTACACTTTAGTTAACAATGTTGAAGTACGTCCAGATTGTTACATTATTATTAGTAGATGTGACGCATATTACTTTTTAGATAACTCTACTCCTACTTTAGAATCTGTCGCAGCTCGATATTATGAATTAATTCTAAATTCTAATGAATATACTGGCTTTACTGAATCTATACATTTATTTGATTTTTATAATGGTATTTTAAGCACAACTTCTCAACCAGTCGCAATTTTAGGTCGGAATAAATACTAAAAAAACTCAAGACTCTATTTCAAATTCATCTACTTTAGATGAAAGTTATAAAGCAGATGAAACACCTATTGAAACTGAAAATAATATTGAAAATTTGGGACTTGCAGTTTTTGTTGGAGATAAATTAGTTGGTGAACTAGATAATATTGAAGCTTTATCTCACTTAATTGTTTCTAATAAACTGCAAAATGCAACTATAACCATTCAAAATCCTTATGATTATAATACTGATATTTCTATTTACATTAGCCTTGCTAAGGATACTAAAAACACTGTAGAAATTATAAACGACTATCCCTATATTACCTGCAATGTTTCAATAAGTGGATATGTTTTAACTTTAGAAGATACCTTGAATCTATCAGATGAAGAAACTTTACAAACATTAAATTCTACTGTAAGCTCTTATTTAGAGTATTGTATTTATTCCTACTTATACAAAACTTCTAAGGATTTTTCTGCTGATATTGATAACTTCGGAAAACATGTTTTATCTGATTATTTAACCTTAGAAGAATGGGAAGCTTCAGATTGGCTTAATAACTATGAAAACTCTTTTTTTAAAGTGAATGTAGATGCTAATATTTTAAGCGGATATTTATTTAGCAATTTCTAAATATATAATTGAGGAGGTTTATATGAAATATTTAGTTTTAATTTTATCGGTTATTGTTTTTATTAAAACTATTAGTTATGGTATTTATGAAATAAAAAAAAATAGCAACTTATCACGGTGGAATTTCCGTGATAATAATTGCCATATTTTCTTGTTTCTATCCAAATATTATCATTTATTTTAATGGAACTTCATATTAGACTAAGTATACTATTCCTAATACTATAGAAATCACTATAAACATTATTCCTAATATTATAGTCCATTTTTTTAGTCTTCCCTCTTTAGTCTTACCTTTGTTTTTTTCATAAAAGCTATTTGATGAGCTTCCTACTATTGTAGCAGATGCACCTTCATCTTCACTATTTTGCATTAAACATACTATAATTAATGCCAAACAAACTATAACATGAATTACTATTAAAATTGTCTTCAAAATTCCCATTTACGTTCCTCCATTCGTAATTGTACCTAAACCTCTTTTTTTTCTATTAACTTTAATATTTTAGCATAAGTTATACTAAATTGCAATACATAAATTGGAGAAATTTGCCTATTTGTTTTTTTTGTTATATAATATCCTTATGAAAAATTTAATTGTTGATAAAAAATATAATAATAAAAAACTAACTACCTTTTTGTTAGATAGTTTTGATGGTCTATCTATTAATACTTTATATAAAGCTTTGCGCAAAAAAGATATTTTAGTAAATAATTCCCGAATTAAAGAAAATATTATCATTCATACTGGTGACAATATAACCATTTATATTACTGATAATCTTTTATTTAAAAGCATTCATTTAAATATTGTTTTTGAAGATGATAATATTTTAGTTATAAATAAACCATCTGGTATAGAAGTTGTAGATGATGATTCTTCTCAAAATACATTAACTAGTATTTTACAAAAACAAATCAGTCCTTCTATTTTTCCTTGTCATAGATTAGATAGAAATACCACTGGTCTTGTTTTATTTGCCAAAAATGAAATAGCGCTTAATATTTTATTTGAAAAATTTAAAAATAAAGAAATCTCTAAATTTTATAAATGCATGGTTTATGGTATACCTAAAGAGAAAGAAAAAACTTTAGAAGCATATTTATTTAAAGATAATAAAAAATCTTTAGTGTATATTTATGATGAACCCAAAAAAGGCTCGGTTAAGATTACTACTTCATACAAGGTTTTAAAAATTGATAAAGAAAATAATACTACTGTTTTAGAAGTAAATCTTCATACAGGTAAAACTCATCAAATTCGTGCTCATTTAGCACATATTGGTTGTCCTATTATTGGAGACCGGTAAATATGGCAAAAATGAAATTAATAAAAAATTTGGCAAAAGCACACAAAATTTATGTGCTTATAAGCTGGTTTTTAATTTTAAAACAGATTCTGGAATTTTAAATTATCTAAACGGGAAATGCTTTGAGATTTAAAATCGTTTTTTGTTATGCTGTTAGTCATTTAATATAGAGTAGCGCGAAGGGTGCTTATATATTTTAAAAGCGAGTTGCTTAAGTGGGGACCGCCGTGGGCTGTTAAAGGCGTTAGCCTTGTTACAGCGCCGGTGGGAAGCAAGGAGCAATTTAAAATATATAACACCCTGGGAGCGGATTATTATTCGATTATCTTTAATTTTCTATCCCTCTTTTTCTTTTAATCTATTTTTATAATCTATAAAATCCACTATCATCATTCTTATTACAGCAATTACAGGAACTCCTAAGAACATTCCCCATGCTCCAAAGTAAGAACCTCCTACTGTTACTGCGAATATTACAAGTAATGGACTTATTTTTACTGATTTTCCTGTTATTTTTGGGTTTATAATATTAGCATCAATTTGTTGTAATATTGTTACTAAAATTAACATTGTAATTGCTTGGTTAAGTCCTCCTGTAAGTAATGTTATTATAGCAGCAATTATTACGCCTACAATTGCTCCAAAATATGGTATTAGGTTTAATATACCTATAAAGAAGCCTAGCAAAACTGCATATTTTACATGTATTATAGACATACCTATTGATGTGATAATTCCTACCACAAAACCGTCCAATAATTGTCCTGCTAAGAAATTAAAGAATATACCATTTGTTTTATTAAAATATTTTTCTAAATTAGTATATGTATCTTTTTTAAATAACGCTTTTCCTAGTTTCTTTAGAAATCCTAATATGTCATCCCTTTGTTTTAATATATAAATTGAAACAATGATTGCTACAAATATATCAAATATTTTTGATGCCGCACTAATTGCACCTTTTGCATATTGTGCTATTTTTTCCATGTTTACAATATCTTTTAAATTGATTTGTTTTAAATTATTGAAAATTTCTATTACAAAGTCACTTTTTAATATTGAATCTTCAGGTAATCTTTCAATACTTGCCATTGTAATATTATAGTATTCTTGGAAATTAGTTATTAAATCTGCTACACTATCTACAACGACTGGTATTATAACTTTGAAGAATAACAATAAAATAAGTAAAACAACTAAATAAACTATTACTATAGATAATGTTCTAGCTTTTTTTCTTAAAAAATTCTTTTTCTTGGCTTTATTAAATAAATTTTCAATTTTCCTACATGGTGTATATAATAAATATGCAATTAAAATTCCTATGATAAATGGCATTAGAACTCCTAATAGATTTTCAAACCATATACTAATTTCTGTAATGTTATCTAAAGTTTTATACACAGCTATAACAGCAACTGCGAATAAGAACCAATATAGCCATTTTTTTATAGGTCGTTTTTTTTCTTCCATTTTTGTTCCCCCTATTTCATCTTGAGGTGCGAAGTGAGATATGAGAAGTGTGCATTTAGGATAAATTCTTCGATGCTTTTCCCTAAATCTCACACCTCACGCTTCACACCTCTCATCTCAAAAAAAAATTATTTAATTTTTATCAACATTTTTATTTAAATATTTCTTCAAATTCTTCTGCTGTTATTTTTTCTTTTTGTAGCAATACTCCTGCAACTGCATGCAATTTATCCATGTGTGCTAATATTATTTCTTGAGCTTTTTTATATGCTTCGTCAATTAGTTTTTTGACCTCTATTCCAACTACATTATCTATTTCATCTCCAAAAGCATTAATCTCTGTTTTATCTTTTGAAGTTAAATCTATTGGTCCTATAGTATCACTCATTCCATATTTTATAACCATATCTTTTGCAACCCCTGTTGCAACTTCTATATCATTACTTGCTCCTGTTGAAATATCATTTATCGCTATTTTCTCAGCTGCTCTTCCACCTAGTAATGCAATTAATTTCTCCTCCATCTCGGTTTTAGATATATAGTATTTATCTTCGTTCGTTTTATACATTGTATATCCACCAGCAATTCCTCTTGGAATTATAGATACCTCTTTTACGTCTGATTGTGTTGGTAAATACTTACTAACTACAGCATGTCCTGCTTCGTGGTATGCTGTTAGTTTCTTATCTTTATCTGATATTACTCTACTATGTTTTTCAAGTCCTACTGTTACTTTTTTTACTGCTTCTTCCAAATCTTCCATTGTTATTTCTTTATGTTTTTTTATTGTTGCAATAATAGCAGATTCATTTAGCACATTTGCAAGTTCTGCACCAGTAAAACCTGCTGTGTCTGTTGCAATTTCCTTTAAATCTATTTCTGGTGATAATTTTTTATTTGCTGAATGTATTTTTAATATTTCTTCTCTTCCTTTTGCATCTGGTGCTGCTATTGTAATTTGTCTATCAAATCTTCCTGGTCTAAGTAACGCTTTATCTAACATTTCTGGTCTGTTTGTTGCAGCTAACACTATAACAGTTTGGTCTGTTTCAAATCCATCCATTTCTACCAATAATTGATTTAAAGTTTGGTTATTTTCTGTCTCTGCACCACTTCCACTTGTTCTTCTTGAACCTATTGCATCTATTTCATCTATAAAAATTATACATGGAGATACTTTTTTTGCTTTATCAAAAAGTTTTCTAACTCTTGATGCTCCAAGTCCTGCAAACATTTCTATAAATTCAGAACCACTCATAGATATAAATGGAACTCCTGCTTCTCCTGCGATTGCTTTTGCAATTAAGGTTTTTCCAGTTCCTGGTTTTCCATAAAGAAGTATTCCCTTTGGAATTTTTGCTCCCATGTCTTGAAATTTTTTGGGTTCTTTTAAAAAGTTAACAATTTCTATTAATTCTGTTTTTTCTTCTTCTAGACCGGCTACATCTTTAAATGTAACGTTTGTGTTTTTGTGACTTTCTGCATCATATACTTTTCCTTTGTCCCCAAGTCCTTGCATTTGTATTATTAATAGAAACATTACTAATATTAAAATTGTTGGTAAAAAACTAAGTAATGCTTCTCCAATTTTTAAAAATATATTTACTGGTTTT
>CAMEUC010000096.1 GCA_945937855.1 uncultured Clostridium sp.
GTTAAAGATACTTTTGAATATACTGGTAGTGATATTACTCCTACATTAAATAATGTTAATTCTAATATAGAAGTAACTGGTGATACTAAAGCAAAAAATGTATCAAATAATACTATTACTGCAAAAATTAAAGATAAAACTAATTATGAGTGGAAAGATGGATCAAATAGTGATTTAACTATTAACTGGTCAATCACTCAAGCAACACCAGACTATACAGTACCAACTGGTCTTACTGGTGTAAAAGGAGAAACATTAAATGATGTAACTCTACCTGATAGATTTACTTGGAATGATGCAAGTACAGTATTAACAGCTGGAACACATACTTATAAAGCTACATATACTCCAGTTGATACTACAAACTATAAAACAATAACTGATATTGATATTGAGGTTGTAGTTAAAGATAAGTTTGATGTAATGACAGCAGTTGATGGTAGAAATGGAACAATTACACCAAGTAAAATAGGTGTTATAGAAGGAAGTAAAGTAAAAATAACATTTACACCAAATACAGGATATATGGTAGATAAAGTATTAGTAAATGGAATAGAAAAAACTGCAACGGGAAATGAAATAGAAATAACAGTAGATGAAGAAAAAACAGTAGAAGTAAGCTATAAGAAAATACCATTTACAATAACAGTAGAAGAAGTAACAGGAGCAACAGTAGATCCAGATGGAACTGTAACAGTAAGTTATGGAGACAACAAAGACTTCACAATAACAGCAAATACAGGCTACAAACTAGTAAAAGTATTAGTAAATGATGTAGAAAAAACACTAGATGGCAACACATTAAAATTAAAGAACATTACATCAAATATGAAAATTAAAGTAGTAGTAGAAAAAATAGAATACAAAGTAATAGAAGGTGCAGAACAAACATATACAATAACAGAAGATACAGAAGCAAGATTTAGAATAGATGCAGATTATAGCCTATTTAATAATAAAGTATATGTAGATAATGTACTTGTAGATAGTTCAAATTATACAAGCAAAAGTGGAAGCACAATAATTGTATTAAATAAAGACTATGTAGATACACTTGCAGTTGGAGAACATACATTAAAAGTAGCATTTGCAGATGGAGGAGAAGCAGAAACAACATTTACAATAGCAAGAAAAGCTGAAAACAACAATAACAACGAAAATAATACTCCATCAAAACCAGAAGATAAAGAAGAAATGAAAGATAATGGTTCAAATCCAAAAACAGGCGACAATATAATGCTTTATGTAGCAATAGCAAGTATGTCAATAATAGGACTTGGAGCAACAACAATAGTTGCAAAAAAGAAAAAAATGAACTAAAATACTACATAAGAGAGGACTAGAACTTTCTAGTTCTCTTTTTAAAAATAAAGGGAGCGATTATATGGCAGGAAAAAGAACTAAAACTAGAAAAAAAATAAAGCTAAATAAAAAGTTAGTATGTACTATTGGTGTTTTACTATTGATTATAACTGTTATATTTGCAATTATAATGATATTTAAACCTGTAAATGTAGGGAAAATAAACAAAGAAGGTAAAGCAGAATATATAGAACGAGTTGCAAATGTAACAAAATATCCAGACAAAAAAATTGTAGAATTTAAAAATGATTATGAACTAATAGATAATGGAATAATAACAACTGAGATCTATGAAAAATTAAAAAATAATGATAATATCTATAATCTAACAGTAACAGAATACTTAAGACTAAGAGATATATCATCAAAAGAGAGTTATAATATAAATAAAGCAATACAAACAGGAGTCGTAAAAGAGGATACAATATATGCAGATTATTTTGCGAAAACTTGTGGATTTAAAAATAAAAAAGAATTATTAAAATATACAAAAGCTGTATTTGAACTAGCTGACAAAGAAAAATAGAAATGATTTTTTCAATCAATTTATATAATAGTTCTATAATTTTATAGAGGCGTCAAAATGTCGCCTCTATATTTTTTGAGTATCCTGCTAAAAGCCACGCTTTTAGGCTCTTATTGGGATTCGGGGCGGCTCCCTGTTCCTGCAAAATTGCTTGAAAGCAATTTTGAAAAGAATTCTTCAAGAAATTAAATTTAATTTTCTCATATAATACACTTTCCATATTTTTAAAAATAAGGATTTACTTTATAGAAAGTTGAATCATTTTAATTTCAAAAAAAATAAGAAAATTTGAAAAATGAAACATTTGATAAAAAAATTGGACTCTTATTAATAGAAATGAGGTGATGGAATATTGAATAATATTTTAAGTTTATTGTATTAGTTATTTTAAAAGGTAATTTGGACTAAAAGAAATATAAAGATTTCTTTTTGCATAATATTTACTTAAGAAATATTATGGAGGAGTTAATTAAATGCAAATTACTTCTTGCGAAATTACTAATACAAACTATATCCAAATTTATTTAACTGAAGAAGAATTAGAAAAGCAAGAAACTAAAGAGATTATAAACAAATATAAGAAAGAAAAATATAGTGTGGCTATATTCGTAACTGGTAAAGAGAATTATCCCGAGATTCTAAAAAAAATAGTTGCGAAACAAGTGGAATTAAATAAAAATGTATGCTAACATGACTATTGGAGCAATATCAGGCGAGATTTGGAGGATAATATGACATTTGTTGCGGGATATTGTAGATTGTCTAGAGATGAAGATAAAGAAAATTACGCAAGTATTGAGGAACAAAAAAGAATTATAATTGATTATGCAAGTAGTCGTAATTGGATTGTCTCAGAATTCTACATAGATGACAATGTTTCGGGATATACCTTTAACAGACCTGAATTTTCAAAAATGATTGAAGGCGTAAAAGGAGGAAAAATTGATGTAGTAATAGCAAAAGATTTATCAAGAATTGGAAGAAACAATGGACGAGTATTAGTTTTAATAGATGAATTCAAAGATATGCAAAAAAACTTAATATTAGTATCTGAAATGGGTGGCACTTATGATGTTTTAAACGATAGAGATGATACTATTGGAATAACAACATGGTTTAATGAAAGATATGTAAAAGATTGTTCAAGAAAAACTAGAGACCATATGTATTCAAAACAAAAATCAGGAAGATTAATTATGGGTAATTATTATGGATATATAAAAGATCCAGAAGATATAACAAGACTATACGTTGATGAAGAACTACGACCTGTTATAGAGTTAATATATAAGTTATATACTGAAAAAGGAATTGGAGGAAAGAAAATTTGTGATATTCTAAATAGCAAATACAATTACCCCACCCCATCTGTTTACTATCAAATGAAACATTTAGAAAGAGGCAGAATATATAAACATCCAGTTCAAAAATTATGGTCTACATATATGATAAGAAGTATTTTAGAAAATGATGTATATTGTGGTACACTTAGAACTCATAAGAAAAAGACTGTATCTATAAGAGGTAAAGCAATAAAACTCCCCGAGGAAGAACATTTTGTGTTTGAAAATCATCACGAGCCAATTATATCTAAAGAAACATTTAAACTTGCTCAAGATATAAGAAAAAGAAAAGTAAATACAAAAAGTACATCAAGTACAAGAAAAAGAAATTATTTCTTTTCAGGACTTTGCAGATGTGGTGATTGTGGTTTTGGAGTTAGTGGTATAACTATAACTAGAAAACAATCTCAAAAAGGTTATGAATGTTCACAATATAGAACTTATGGCAAAGCTAGATGTAAATGCCACGAAATCAAAGAGTCAGATATACTTATACATTTTAAAGAATTTTTAAAATTTACAAAAAATAAATACATAGATGAAATAAATAAAATAGAAATCCAATCAAAAACTAATACTAAAACAAACAACAAAGATAAAATCAAATTTGAAATTGAAAATCTAAATGCTGAATACAAAGTATTGATAAGTCAAAAAATTAAGGATTTAACTAATACTACAAATGGATACCAAAGAGAAATGATTGAAAATACGTATAAGGAATTAGAAAAAGATAAAACTAATCGTATTGAACAATTACAAAAATTACTAGAAAAACAACAAGAAGATTTAGATAAAGAAAAAATTAAGGATTTAAAAACTGCAATAGAATATTTTGATGATATTCTTAAGTCTAATGAGCCAAGTAGATATATTTTAGAGTGTTTAATTGATAAAATATGGATTTATCACGATAAGAGTGTGAAATTCGAGCTAAAGCCTGAAATTAGCCGATTAATATAATATCCCCAAATTGTAAGCTTTTACCCCCGTCTGCACAACAGAGTTTATTGCTTTTTCAAAAGCTAATACATATTTTAATAATTTAAATGCACAATTAATTGGTTTAAGCATTGACAGTAATCCATCACACTTAGCTTGGATATATGACATTTATCAAAAGACAGGAATTAAAGTGCCTTTCCCAGTAATTGCAGATAGGAGTGGAGAAATTGCAAGAAAATATGGAATGATATCAACTGTACCGAAGACTACAGAAACAGTTAGAAATGTTTTTATTATTGATGATAAAGGAGTAATTAGAACTATTCTTATATATCCATTAAATGTAGGAAGATGCATTCCTGAAATATTAAGAGTAATAGAGGCGTTGCAAACTGCAGATTGTAATAATGCATCAACTCCTGCAAACTGGGTTCCAGGTGAGCCTATTATAGTTCCAAAACCTAATACTTTTTGTGAGTTGCAAGAAAGGTTAGAAGAGATTCAAAAAAATAAAAATGGAATAAGCTGGTATTTAAGTTTTCAAAATTCTTCAGAAGAATGTAATAAAAAAATAGGCAAAGAGCACCGAAAGTCTACATAAAACTTGAAATTTAAAATTAAATATGGTATAATATGGAAGTAATTAATATTTCAAATAAGGGAGATAATATTTATGAAAATGAGAAAACCAAAAGAAATCAGAGATGATAGAAAAAAAGAAAATAAAAGAAATTTTCAAGAACAGTCACGTAAACGTCAAGAAGCATATAAACAAAGTTTAATTGTTAATTTGCCAGAACAACAGACAGAGCAAGCTAAACCAGTACAACAATTTAGCGAAGCAGATTTAGAATATATTAAAATCGCATCTACACATCCGTTAGAAATGGCTGAATTTATTTCACAAGCAAATCATGGAACAAAATTTAAAACTTTACAACAACGTGAAAGATTTTTGGAATTAGCAGAAAAATATAAAAAGCATTGTTTAAAAATTTTAAATAAAACAGATTTAAAAGGAAAAAAATTAGAAGAATTTACAATTAAAAAAATGTTAGAAGATAAAGATAGTGAATTATCACCTGTTGATAGAAAAATATTAGAACAAAGACTACCAAAAGAAATAGAAAAATAGAAAATCTATAATTTTTACAATTTAATACTCCTTTTTAGTTTATAAATTATAAAAAAAGAAATAATAAAAATATAAACTAAAAAGGAGGTTTTTTTATGACTAAAAATCAAAGAATTAAGTGTAATGTTGCAAGCTGTAAATACAATAATGAAGCTGCAGAACTTTGCGAATTAGAAGAAATTTGGGTATGTGCATGTAAAGATTGTAACAATGGTAAAGCAGAAGACGAATCAATGTGTGATAGCTATAGATGTAAATATTAATTTGTATGTCACTGCTTCTCAGCCTACCTTTTGTATGATTTTTTTAAAAGAT
>CAMEUC010000097.1 GCA_945937855.1 uncultured Clostridium sp.
CATTTTGTGTATCTCCTACCGCTTGTCCTGCATGTTCAAATAGTCCTCCATTTACGGCTACTGTTATTGTTACAGCAACTAGTATTAACATTACGATTATTGTGATAACAAGCGCAATTAAGGTGATACCGTTATTTTTTCCTAATTTGTTTCTATTCATTTGAATCCTCCTTTGTTTTTTTATTTATAGACGGGCGGACTTTGGGGCCCGCCCCTACATATTTTATTTGTTTGATTTTTTCGTAATCGGGTGGACAGAAACGTCAGCCCGTACGTTTTTTATCAAAATTTTTGTTCCTCTTATGCATAAATTTCACATTTTTAAAGCAATATGCGTTTTTTACATATTCGGCATCACGCTAAATTAACTATATTTACTTTTCAATGTTCTTTTATGCGTAAGATTTCTACTTTTTTATATTAACATATGGGCAATTGTTTTGCAAGTTTTTTAGGTGCATATTTTAAAATTGTATGATTCATTGAATTTTAGTGTGCTTTTTATAAATTTTTTTCTAACCCTATATTTTTCATATATTTTAACACATAAAAAAACACCCTAAAATGTAATTTTTCATTTTAAGGTGTCTCCTAAATTTTAAATTCTTTTTTTTCAATTATTTAATCTTTTTTTATTAAAGATGCTGGCATTTTTGGTTGATGCCATATTGAGAAAATTACAGATGCTGTATTTGTTGATTTTGCATATTTTTCTGCAACTTTTGCTAATAATTTTAACATATAAATTACCCCCTTTATTTCTATGTTTATTTATGTGTATTTTTTTATGTAACAAGTTTAGTTTATTGCTTCTATATTTTCTGTTTTTATATATTCCAAATATCCATATTTATTTTTTGTTAGTTTATACATAAATTTCGTAATTGTAATTGTTTGTAACAATGTTCCAACAATTAATAAATTTGATATTGTATTATTTTTTATAACTAATCCTAAAATTAAAGTAATTGTCATAATTATAAAGGAAAGTATTTTCTTTATTTTTCTTTCTTTTTTTCTTAAAATCGGTACATCTTGCGTATCTGCTGGTGCATATTTTTTTATCATTACCATACTAAATGTCCAAATAAGAAACACTATTATATATTTTAAAATTTGTGTATTCCATATTAAATACTTACTTATAAAGGCATTTCCTATATAAAATATACTTGTAGCCATTATGCAGCCAAAATGTGTATGTAAATGAGTTCCTCCAGATACCATTCTATAAGGCATTATAAACAAAAAAGATAGTAAAGTAAGTTTTAAAACTCCAAGTATATATGCTAGTCCAAAAATTATAAAAAATTTTGGTATTTCTCCTAATACTAATTGCAAACCATAATTTATAATTTCTGTTCTTTCGTCGTCTATTTCAGGCATTTCTTTTCTGATTTTATTTGTTAAAAACATACACAATTTTTCTATCAATAAAATCACCTCTTATTTTTACAAGATGATTTTATTGCATTTTTTTACAATTTTTTTAATAAGTATATAAACACAAAAAAATCATATATGAAAAATTTAAAATTCATTTTCATATATGATTTTTTGTGTTCGTAAAATTTACATAATTCAATATTTTAGTTTTCAAATCTTCCATAAATTCCGCATGGAAGAACTAATTCAGAATTTTTCATTGGTAGTCCTATTTCTCCTCCTGTTATATTGCCTTTATATTTTTTTAAATTTATTTTTAATATATTACTTAAAACTTGTGCGGATATTCCTGTTGTATAAGAATTTATTAAGAAAAATAGTGGTTTATCAGATAAAACTTGCTCACAAAGTTTTACTAAATCTGATATATTATTTTCAAATTGCCATACCTCGCCAGAAGCCCCTCTTCCATAAGATGGTGGATCCATAATTATTGCATCATAAGTGTTCCCTCTTCTTATTTCCCTTTGAACAAATTTAGTAACATCATCAACTATGTATCTTACTTGCCTATCTTGTAATCCTGAAGATACAACATTTTCTTTTGCCCATGCTACCATTCCTTTAGAACTATCTACATGACACACAGAAGCCCCAGCAGATAAACAAGCTACAGTTGCTCCTCCTGTATACGCAAATAAGTTTAACACTTTTATAGGTCTTTTAGCTTCTTTTATTTTATTTATCATCCAATCCCAATTAACAGCTTGTTCTGGGAAAAGACCTGTATGTTTAAATCCCATAGGCTTAATATTAAAGGTTAGATTTTTATATTTAACCTGCCATGAATCTGGAAGTTTTGTTTTATAGTTCCAACTACCTCCACCTGTTTTACTCCTATTATATACAGCATTTGCTTTGCTCCATTTATTAGGGAAACTTTTTTCTTTCCAAATTATTTGTGGGTCTGGTCTAATTAGTGTATATTCTCCCCAACGTTCTAGTTTTTCGCCATTTGCCATATCTAGTATTTCGTATTCTTTCCAATTATTTGCTATGTTCATATTTTCTCCATTCTATTTAATTTTTCTCCTTAAAGTCCGCCAAATCTCGTCGGGGTTTGGCTACTTGTTTCTCATGCAATTACTTTACTTATATAGAGTAGCGCGAAGGGTGCTTATATATTTTAAAAGCGAGTTGTTCCGTGGGGACCGCCGTGGGCTGTTAAAGGCGTTAGCCTTGTTACAGCGCCGGTGGGAAGCAAGGAGCGATTTAAAATATATAACACCCTGGAAGCGGATTATTAAAAGCCACTCCACAAATTACAATTTAATTAAAATCTTAAAGAAACTATATATTAATGTTGCATTAGCAACTGCAAAAATTAAAAATGCTCCCAATAGGTACATTAATATTTTGCTTTCACCAAGAATTTCTTTTATAAATACACTTTTTTTATGTTTCGTATAGTACTTGTCCACATTATTTGCACAACCTAAATTATCTTTTGTTATTTCTATCATATTTATTCACTCTCCTATATAATAAATTTATTCAAGTATATGAATAAATATGATAAGTTTTCATCGATGTTAATTGAGTTCTCTTATTATTTTTTTATTAAACTCGTCAAAATATCTCTGTGTTTGACTTAAAAATAGGAAGTGAGAAGTATGAGGTGTGAATTATAAAGCTACTCTTCGAAGATATTCCTAAAAAGCATACTTCTCACATCTCACTTTACACTTCTATTCTAATTGTTTTTTTATCTCTTGTGCAAGATCTATGTTTATTCCTTTTATTTGTGCTATTTGCTCTAAATCTGCCTTTCTTATAGCTTCTACACTTCCAAATTTCTTCAATAATTCTTGTTTTTTCTTTGGTCCTATTCCTTTTATTTCATCTAAACTTGATTTTGTTGTATCTTTACTCATTAGTTTTTTATTATATTCTATTGCTGTATTGTGTACTTCTGTTTGGAAGTTTGTTATAAAATACATTAAATTTTTTTCTAATGGTATCTGTTTTCTATTTTCATCTATTAGCATTTTCGTATTGTGTTTATCATCTTTCACCATTCCAAACACTGGTATTTCTAAATTATATTTACTAATTGCATTTTTTATTGCCCTTATTTGTGTTATTCCGCCATCTGCCAAAATTAAGTCTGGCAAGTTTCCAAAGGCACCTTTTGGGTTTTCCAAAGAATGTCTTAGCCTTCTAGTGGCTACTTCTTCTGTACATGCAACATCATTTTGTCCTACCACTGTTTTTATTTTAAATCTTTTAGTTAAGTTCTTCTTTATAACACCGGTCTATTGCAACACACATTCCTGCTACCATGTAATCTCCAGAAAAATTTGAAATATCAAAAGTTTCTATTCTTCTAGGTAGTTTTTGTAAGTTTAATGCTTCTTTCAAACCTAAAACAATACTTTCTTTTTCTTTATTCTTATTTTCTAAAGTTATTTTTGCATTATTGATTGCCATTTCTACAAATTTAAGTTTTTCCCCTTTTTGAGGAACTTTAAATTCTACTTTTCTATTTGCTCGCTCTGAAAGTAACCCTGCAATTATTTCATCATCATCTATTTTCTCCTGCATCATTATTTTATTTGGTAAATCAATTTTTTCTAAATAATATTGTTTTATAAAATCTGAAAGTATGACTTTTATTTCTTCATCTTGCATATTATCTAAAAAATAATGTTCTCTACCAATCATTTTGCTGTTTCTTACAAAAAATATTTCTACACATACCGACATTTCGTTTTTATAAATTCCAATTACATCAATTGAATTTTCGTTTATATTTGATACTTTTTGTTTGATTGAAATTCTCTCAATTGCTTGCTTTTTATCTCTAACAATTGCTGCTTTTTCGTATTCTTGTTTTGAAGAAAGTTCTTTCATTTCTTTATCTAAATCTTTTATAATTTCGTCTGTTTTTCCTTCTAAAAGCATTATAATTTGGTCTATTTGTTTTTTATAATCTTCTTTTGAAACTTTATTTACACAAGGTGCCAAACATCTTTTTATGTCGTAATTAATACATGCTCTTTTATTCGATTTAAAATTTTTACACTGTCTTATTTGGAATCTTTCTTTTATAAATTTAAGCATTTCCTTTGCTGCACCTGGGTTTGCATATGGTCCAAAATATTTTGCTCCATCATTTTTTAGTGTTCTTGTCATAAAAACATTTGGATAATCTGATGTTACATCTATTTTTATATACGGATATGTTTTATCATCTTTTAGTAAAACATTAAATTTAGGCATATTTTTCTTTATTAAATTACATTCTAAAATTAGTGCCTCTGCTTCGCTATCGGTCACTATATATTCAAAATGGTCAATTAACGATACCATTTTTTCTATTCTTGCAGTTTTATTATTTTTCATAAAGTACTGTTTTACTCTATTTTTTAAAACAACAGCTTTTCCAACATATAAAATAGTATCATTTTTATCTCTCATTATATAAACTCCCGGTTTATTTGGGAGTTTTTTTAATTCTTCTTTTATATTAAATATCATAATATCCTACATATGGGAGATTTCTATAATTTTCTTTATCATCTAAACCATATCCTACAACAAATTTATCTGGTATTACAAATGCTGTATAATCTGGTTCAATATCAAATTCTCTTCTTTCTTTTTTATCTAATAGAGTACATATTTTTAAGCTGGCTGGATTTTTATCTTTTAAATAGTCTCTTAAATAAGATAAAGTTCTTCCTGTATCTATAATATCTTCAATAATTAGAACATCTCTTCCTTCTATACTATCTTGTAAATCTAATTTCATTGTAACTTTTCCAGAACTTACTGTGCTATCTCCATAGCTAGAAACTCTTATAAATTCTAAGCGCACATTATTTTTTATTTTCTTTGCTAGGTCTACTGTAAATAATGCCGAACCTTTTAAAATACATATAAATGTTATATCCTTTCCTTTATAATCCTCCATGATTTTTTCTGCAACTTCACCGATTTTTTCTTGCAATGTTTTTTCATCAATTAGTACTTTAAGTTCTCCCATTTTCTATTACCCCTTTATTAAATTATCACTATGTTATTTATTATACTCTTATAATTACCATTTGGCAAATATTTTTTGTAAAATTATTATATTTCTTGTTAATGTTCAGTAAATGCTTTTAGTCAGCCTACCTTTTGTATGATTTTCTAAAAAATTAAATTCTCCAAGGCATACGC
>CAMEUC010000098.1 GCA_945937855.1 uncultured Clostridium sp.
TCTGTTTTCCAAAACCAATAGAATTATTATTTAAATCTGAACCCGCATTAGAAGTCATAATAATTATCGTATTTTCAAAACTAACAGAATTTCCTTGAGAATCTGTCAGTCTACCATCATCTAAAATTTGAAGTAATATGTTAAATACATCTTGATGAGCTTTTTCAATTTCGTCTAAAAGAATTATAGAATAAGGTTTCCTTTTAACTCTTTCAGTTAATTGACCGGCATCATCATATCCAACATAACCAGGAGGAGAGCCTATTAATTTAGCAGTTGAATGACTTTCCATATATTCAGACATATCTATTCTTATAATAGAATCTTCACTACCAAACATTTCATAAGCTAAAGTTTTAGCAAGCTCAGTTTTTCCTACACCTGTTGGACCAACAAATATAAATGAAGGTGGCCTTTTTGAACTTTGAAGACCAGCTCTGTTTCTACGGATTGCACGAGCAACTGCAGATACTGCTTTATCTTGACCTATAATTCTATCATGTAAATGCTTTTCTAAGTTTAATAATTTTTGTGTTTCTGCTTCAGTTATTTTACTTACAGGAATTTTTGTAGTGTGTTCAATAACCTCAGCAATATCTTGAACTGTTAAATACACAGGTTTAAGATTCTTATTAATTTCTTCTATTTTATCTAATATATTACACTCTTCAGTTTTTAGGTCAGCTGCCTTTTGATAATCTTCGATAGAATCAGACTCAACAGCAACTTCTTTCTCTTCTTGAATTTCTGCTAGACGATTATTTAATATTTCTAATTCGTAAAGAGCTTTATTTCCTAAATTAATTTTAGAACAAGCCTCGTCTAAAACATCAATAGCCTTATCTGGCAAAAATCTATCATGAATATATTTTTCAGACATTTTTACTGTCTGAACAAGAACATCGTTAGGAATAATTACTTTATGAAAATCTTCATAATATTTTTTAATTCCTTTTAAAATCTCTATACTAGCTTCAACATTAGGTTCTTCAACTAAAACTGGTTGAAATCTCCTTTCTAAAGCAGAATCTTTTTCTATATATTTTCTATATTCCTTTAATGTAGTTGTACCAACTAGTTGAACTTCTCCATTGGCAAGAGATGGTTTTAAAATATTTGCTGCATTCATAGAATGTTCTGCATCTCCAGCGCCAATAATATTATGAATTTCGTCTATTACCAAGATAATATTTTTAGATTGTTTACATTCATCAATAATAGCTTTCATTCTACCTTCAAATTGACCTCTAAATTGAGTCCCAGCAATAACAGCAGTCATATCTACAAGATAAACTTGTTTATTTAGAAGTTTTGCAGGAACTTGTTGGCTTGCAATTCTAATAGCAAGACCATTTGCAATAGCTGTTTTACCAACCCCAGGTTCACCAATTAAACAAGGATTATTTTTAGAACGTCTGTTTAAAATTTGAATAACTCTTTCTATTTCTTGTTCTCTACCAATAACTTGGTCTAATTCGTTCTTCCTAGCTTTGCTCGTTAGATTAGTTCCATACATATCTAAAAAGCTTTTTTTCTTTTCTTTAGGTCTTTTTTCTGTTTTTACCTTCTTCCTATTATCAGATGAAGTACCATTTTGAGGTTCTGACTTTGAACCAAACATATTCGAAAAGATAGAGCCTAAAGGGATTCCACCTCTTAATGGATTATCTTCTACATAATCTTCCTCTTCTATCTCATTAGAAATATCACTAAATAAATCCTCAAATTGAGAAGCCATATCTTTAACTTCATCTTCAGAAAGATTTGCTTGTTTTACAAGTATATCTATAGGGTTAATACCTTTTTCTTTAGCACAACTGTAACAAAGTCCTTCTGTAGTAGTTTTATCGTTTTCTATTTTTTTAGTAAAAATTACTGCCATATTTTTATGGCAAATTGAACATAACATAAATAATCACCTTAACTAATATATAAAATATTATATATCATACCTCAAAAACACAAAATAGTCAAGAAAAATATTGAAGTTACAGGGGATTTGGTGGTATACTAGAAATAAAATGAAAGAGGAAAATGGTAATTTAGAGGTGTGATGTGAGAGGTGGGATTTTATGGATAGGCTTCGTAAGCATTTTCTGATTTTCACACTTCCCACCTCCCACTTCGCACTTCTCTAAATTACTATTTGCTCAAAAGGAGGATAGAGTAAGTGTTAAAAAATAAAAAAACAATAATAATTATATCGTCAATCATAATGCTTGTTATAATTTTAATAATAGTAGGAGTATTGTTAATTAATAAAGATAAAGAAAAGACTAAAAATAATACGGTAACGGAGGAACAGTTAAAAACTAATTTTACAAATATGTTTTCTAATATTGAATATTCTGAAGATGAAGAAGCAATAGTTAGCTTGCTGTATGATTTTCAAAAAAGTGAGCAAGGCAAATGTAATATAAATGTGCATTTACCAAAAATAGATATAGATACGCAAATAGTAAATGATATAAATGAAGATATACTTAATATTTTTGGGACAAAACTAATAGATATTGTAAAAAATAATACAACAAATACAATATACAATGTAGACTATGTTACATTTACAAATAACAATATATTATCATTAGTTATAAAATGCACATTAAAAGAAGGCAACAATCCTCAGAGATCGATAATTAAAACATATAATTATGATATATATAATGATAAAATAGTAAATTTAGAAGAATTATTAGAATTAAAAACAATAGATAAAAATAGCCTTCAATCTCAGATAATAAACGAGGTGCGAGAAAAAAATGAGAATGCAAGTACTCTAGCAGAACAAGGATATAACATATATGTAAGGGACATAAGATCAGACGAATATTTAATAAACAATATAACTACTTATTATTTAGGTCAAGATGGCAATTTGTATATAGTATTTGCTTATGGGAATAATCATTTTACAGAAACAATGGATATTATTATTGTTTAGAAATTAGAAATTAGAAGTTAGATTTAAGCAAATTATTTGGAGAATAATCCTTGTTTCTAACTTCTACTTGCTAACTTCTAACTTCTATTATGGCATTTCTGTTAATTCAATTTTAATATCAATAGTTTCTCCACTTCTATAAACTGTTAAAGTAACAGTATCTCCAATTTCTTGTTTATTTTTTATATCATTTAGTTCTTGCATTTTTGTAACTGTTTCTCCATTTATAGCAGTAATAACATCACCTTTTCTTAACCCGCTACTTGCTGCATTAGATATCTCTGAAATAGATTCTACATAAATTCCAACAGGTAAATTGTATCTTTTTGCAGTAGCTTCAGACAAATCACTACCAGTAATTCCTATATAAGGTCTTAAAACTTTTCCATGTTCAATTAATTGTTCATAAACATCAATTGTATCATTAATAGGAATTGCAAAACCAACACCTTCTATACCTGTACCAGATAGCTTTAAAGTATTAATTCCAATAACTTGACCTTTACTATTCACTAAAGCACCACCACTATTACCAGAATTTATAGCACAATCTGTTTGTATTACATGATAAGTTGTACCATCACTAGTAGTAATATCCCTTGATAAGGCACTAATTATACCAGATGTAACAGAAGTATCTAAGCCTAAAGGATTACCTATAGCAAGAACAAACTCACCAACATTAATAGAATCAGAATCACCAAGTTCTGCAGGAGTTAAATTATCTGCATCAATTTTAATAATTGCTAAATCTGTTTGCTCATCTGTTCCAACAATAGTTGCTTCATATTTTTCATCACTATTATAAAGTGAAACTGTGACTTTAGTAGCTTTTGAAACTTGATAATAAGAAGACGAGTCTGAAGAGCTAACAACATGGTTATTAGTTAAAATATAACCATCTTCACTAATAATTACACCAGAACCAGTAGCTTCAGCAGTTTGAGTCATACCAAAAGCACTAACATTGTATGAAATTGAAACACCAACTATTGATGGCAAAGCTTTACTAGCAGCATAGACTGCAGTATCTGAATAATTTTCTAAAGAAATTTCAGGGGTTACAGAAGAATATTTAGTTACAACCGAAGAAGTCTCAGAAACTTCCGATTGTGCCAATAATTTATTTCTTATAGAAGGCACACCAAAACAAGTAGCTACAACTAGGCTGGCTCCTAGTATACCAGAAATAAAAGGCACTAAAATAGCAAATTTAAATTTCCCTTTACTATTATTTGCTTCATCAAATTTTTGATAAAAATTATCGTCCATATATGACCACTCCTATCTTTTAAAACATAATTATAATACAATTTGAACATTAAAAAAAGATTAAATTAAAAAATAAAATACATATTGAAAAAAAAAACTTATACATATATAATATAGAAAAACAAATATAGGAGAAAAGAAGATGAAAGAGAAAAAATTAAGATGTGTATTACAACAGACAAATGGAATAACAATAATAACAATAATAATAACAATAATAGTAATGTTAATACTAGTAACAGTAACAATTGAATTTGGTTCAGGACAAATAGAAAAAGCAAAATTAGAAGATTTAAAAACAACAATGTTATTAATCAAAGGAAGAGCTCAAATTGTGGCAGATAAAGAAGACTTTGGAGAAAGTTATGATAGTACGGGGATGGTAAAATTGGCAGATGCAAGTGACTATGATTTATCTTTATTAGAACCAACATTAAATGAACTTGCAGACACTTCAAATTTATATATTTGGGAACAAACTGCAATGGATAATAACAGTATTGATGTGAAAATAACAAATACAGACTTTTTTGTTATAGATTACTCAACAGGAGAAGTTTATTATTCATTAGGATATACTTATGAAGGAAACACATATTATTCACTAGCCCAAATGCAAAATATTTAGGAGAAATAAATGAAGGAAAGAGAAGAAGAAAGATTAAAAATACTAAAAGGATATGAAAACAAACTACATGAAAATGGACTAAAATACATAGCAGGAATAGATGAAGCAGGCCGTGGGCCATTAGCAGGACCAGTAGTTGTTGGAGTAGTTATTATGAAGCCAGATTCTTTTATAGAAGGGGTAAACGACTCAAAAAAAATTTCAGAAACTAAAAGAGAAAAACTATATGAGCAAATAACTGAAGAGGCTCTAGATTGGAGTACACGGAATTGTTTCAGAAAAAGAAATAGATGAGATAAATATATTAAATGCAACAAAAAAAGCATTAACAATGGCTTTAGAAAATTTAAGAATAAAACCAGATAGAATTTTAGTTGATGCACTAGAACACATAGATACAAAGGGAATACCATATACATCTATAATAAAAGGAGATGCAAAAATATATAGCATATCAGCAGCATCAATAGTGGCGAAAGTAACCAGAGACAGAATAATGAGAGAATATGATGAGGTATATCCAGAATATGGATTTGCAAAACACAAAGGCTACGGAACAGCAGCACATATTGAAGCAATAAGAACATATGGACCATGCAGTCTACACAGAAAAACCTTTATAAAAAATTTTGTGTGATTATTTTTTTTGAAAACATCGAAAGACGACCGCCAAATCTCGTCGGGGTTTGATTTTTCTTTTTTAGGCACCTCTA
>CAMEUC010000099.1 GCA_945937855.1 uncultured Clostridium sp.
TATTGAACGTCCACTTATACAAATTTTATCTCCCATGTCTCCTATTACAAAAGATGCTGTTATATTACTTATTGTTAATAATTCATCCGCTGCTTTTGCACATATTAAATTTGCATTTTTATCTTTTTCTTCATATGTTGATATCCCAATTGTATCATTTACAAGTTCTGCTTTTTTTACAATATCTGCAATTACTGTATAACTTTCTAAATCACTTTGAAACCATTTTTTTACTCTTATTATATCAATTCCATATTTTCTTAAATATGCTGCTGCTTCAAATGTTCTAACTCCTGTTTTAAATGTAAAGTTTTTTGTGTCCATCATAATACCAGCATATAAACTTTCTGCTTCTATTTGTGATAAATTTATATTTTTGCTAGAATATTCTATAATTTCTGTAACAAGTTCAGCTGCAGATGATGCATATACTTCATGGAAGGTAAGTATTGCATTTTCTATAAAATCTTCTCCTCTTCTATGGTGGTCAATAATAACTATTTTTTCGGTTTTATCTATTAGTTCTGGTACTTCACTATATCCTCTTTTATGAGTATCTACTACTATTAAAAGAGTTTCATTACTTATTTTAGATAGTGCTGTGGATTTATCTATAATTACATTTTTATATTCCTCTTGTTTTTTTAGGGTAGTTACAAAATTTTCTACTGCTAATCCATTACTATTATTAACAATAAAAGCTTCTTTTCCTAATTCTTTTGCCAAGCGATAAATTCCTAGACTTGAACCCAATGAATCTACGTCAGCATTTAAATGTCCCATAACCATTACATTTTCTGAGTTTTCAATTATTTCTTCTAAAGCATGTGATATAACCCTTGCTTTTACTTTAGTTCTTTTTTCTAGTTCTAATGTTTTACCTCCAAAGAAAATATATTTTCCTTGTTTTTTTACTACTGCTTGGTCTCCGCCTCTTCCTAAGGCTACATTCATTGCCTCTTGGGCAGATTCATATTTTTTATAATTTGAATCTCCTTCATCTGATACAGCAATACTAAGGGTAATTGGTAGTTTTTCCTCAGTTTCCACTTCTTTTATTTCGTCTAATATACTGAACCTATTTTCCTCCATTTTATCTAAATTTTGTTTTTCAAATATAGAAATAAAAGTGTCTCTATCTTTTTTTATTATTAATCCTCCACTATTCCCTGCCCATTCGTATAGTTTTCTTTCTACTTCAGCTATTACTTGTGCTTTTTTATCTTCAGAAATTCTTTGCATTATTTCTTCATAATTATCTATCATTACAATAGCAACACATGATTGTGAATTGTTATATTTATTTAACAATTCTTGTTTATCTGTAATATCTATAAAATATAATATTGTTATATATTCTGAAGAATTTTTCTTTCTATCTTTTTTTCTTGTTTTTACGTAATTCCCAATTATATGGTAAGTTTTGTTTTCTATTTCTATTTGTCTATCTAAAGATACTGTTTTATTATTTTCTATCTCCATTTTTATTTCTTTTGACAAATCATCAATATATGCATTTATTCCAACATTTGCAAATTCTTTGTTAAATTTTGAACTTCTCCAAATAACATTACCATTTGTTTCTAATATAACAAGTGGAAATGGTGAATTTATCAATGTATCTTTAGCTGCGGAATCAACATTAAGAGTTAATTCATCTAAATAGCTAGAAACCTCTCCTTTTCTTTTTTGGCTTACCCATATTGTATATACTAATATGCCTGCATATATAAGAATTGATGGAATTATATATGCTGTATTATTTACACATAGCACTATAAACAATATAGCTATTATTATTAAATATATTTTTGTTTTTGATTCTAATTTTTCTAAAATCTTTAAATTATTATTTGTCATATAAATTTCCTTTCCTAAAACAACATATATATTTTACCTCAAAATGGCTATATTGTCAAATTTATTCAAATATCTTGCTATTTGTGCATACTCTTCTAATGTTAGTTTTTCTCCCCTTATTTTTGGGTCAATATTTAGTTTTATTAGCATTTTCTGTATTTGTTCTTTGTTTCCAAATAAGTTGCTGTTACTTAATCCATTTAGTAGCGTTTTTCTTTTTTGCATAAATGCTGCTTTGATGATTTTAAACATTAATTCTTCATTTTCTACTTGTACACTTGGAGTTTTTAATACATCTAATTTTATAACTGTTGAATTAACCTCTGGGGCTGGTATAAAAGAAGACTTATCTACCTCATATACTCTTAATGGTTTTGTATAATAATTTATAGCATATGTTATTGCTCCTGTATTTTCTTCTCCTGGTTTTGTAACTAATCTATCTGCAACCTCTTTTTGTACCATAACTGTTATACTTTCTATGTCTAATTTTTCTTCCAAAAGTTTCATAATTATTGGTGTTGTAATATAATAAGGTAAATTTGCAACTACTTTTGTATTTTTTATAGTCTCATTTTTATTTTCTAAAATTAATTTGTTTAAATCCACTTTTAAAACATCATTATTTATTAATTCAAAATTGTTATATAACTTAAATCTGTCCTCAAGAATTTCTAGCATTCTATCATCTAATTCTATACAAATAACTTTTCCAGCGTTTTCCAAAAGTGGCTTTGTTAAAGTTCCAAGCCCTGGGCCTATTTCTATTACCAAATCTTCTTTAGATATTTTAGATGCTTCAACAATCGCATCTACTACATTATCATCTATTAAAAAATTTTGTCCGAGCTTTTTATTTGCTGTTATACCATATTTTTTCATTATAAATTTTGTCTCTTCCAAAATATTCATAAATTCCTCCTAATTTAGAGGTGTGAGGTGGGAAGTAAGAGGTTGGCTTTTAGGGCTAGTCTTCGTCAATTTTCGCACTTCCCACATCCCACTTCGCACTTCTAAAAAATACCATTTTTTATTAACAATCATTATATCACATTTTTAGTATAAATTTGTTGCTTTTTTAAAATTTATAATATAAAATCTTATTATAATAAACAAAAGCAGGTGATTTTTTTGAAAAAATCTAAAAAAATACAAAAAATTAATTTTAGAACACAAAAAGCATTAACAATTTTTTTCATTTCCATGATTATAATATTTTTATTGCTAATTATACGTATTGGCTTTTTACAATTTGTGGAAGGTAGTGAATTAAAAAGCAAGGCTAGTGCTCAACAAACAACCGCTAGAACTATTACTGCAAATCGTGGTACTATTTTTGATTGTAATGGTAGAGTATTAGCAGCTAGTGCAAATGTGGATACGGTTTCTGTTAATCCTAAAAGCATTCTGTACGCTGATGATTCAGAAGTTCCAAAAGAAATTCTAGCAAGTAAATTTAGTGAGCTTTTTAATTTGGATTATAACGAAATTTTAAATAAATTAAATCAAGATTCTACTTTTGTAACAATAGCTACTAACGTACAAAATGATACAATAACGGCATTAAATGCCTGGCTTGAAGAATGTGAAATTACTACTGGTATAAATATAGATTCTACCATTAATAGATATTATCCCTATGAAACACTAGCTTCAAACTTAATTGGCTTTACTGGTTCTGATACTCGTGGTCGTTGGGGATTAGAATATACTCTTGATGATGTATTAGCTGGTAAAGATGGTAAAGTTATAATGCTTACAGATTCCGTAAATAGTGAAATTCCTAATCAAGAAAAAACTTATATAGAAGCTCAAGATGGTTCTTCTGTTTATTTAACCATTGATGTTAATATTCAATCTGTATGTGAAAAATATCTTGAACAAGCTGTTATTGATAATGTTGCTGATGGAGGAACTGTTATAGCGATGAACCCTTCTACAGGTGAAATTTTAGCAATGGCAAGTTACCCTAATTACGACTTAAATTCTCAATTAACTTAGACTAATTATAATATATTAAATGGATGGGAAAGTTTATCTTCTGAAGAGAAAACTAATATTTTATACAAAATGTGGAATAATTCTGCCACTCAAAGTACCTATGAACCTGGTTCTACTTTTAAATTAATTACTGCAGCTGTTGCTTTAGAAGAAGGAATTGTAGAAACAGATAGAGAAGAAGATTTCTATTGTAGTGGCACACAAGAAGTAGCATATACTTCTATTCGTTGTTGGAAATACCCTGGATGTCATAATTATCAAACATTAAGAGAAGCTTTAGGTAATTCTTGTAACCCTGCTTTTATTCAATTAGGTCAAAGGATTGGTGCTTCAACTTTATATAAATATTATCAGGCTTTTGGTTTGTTTGAGAAAACAAATTCAGTTTTTTATGGCGAACAAAATAGTACCTTCTGGGACTTACAAAATGTTGGTGAAGTTGAACTTGCAACAATGTCTTTTGGGCAAAGGTTTACAATTACACCTATACAATTAGTAACAGCTGTTTCTGCAATAGCAAACGAAGGAGTTTTAGTAAAGCCTCAAATTGTTAAAAAGACTGTCGATTCTTCTACTGGTGCAGTTACAACAACTGAAGTTGAAGAAAAGCGCCAAGTTATTTCTAAAGAGACTGCTGAAACAATGATGGACTTAATGCAATATGTAGTAGAAAAAGGAACTGGAAAATACGCTGCTGTCTCTGGATATTCTGTTGGTGGAAAGTCTGGTACGTCTGAACCGCTTGATGGCAATACTGAAGAAGGATATGTATCATCTTTTATTGGTGTTGCCCCTGTTACTAATCCTCAAATTGTACTTTTGGTCGCATTATATGACCCTAAAGGAGATAATGGACATCAAGGAGGGCAAGTAGCTCGGGCCTGTTGTTTCTCAAATTTTATCAGAAGTATTGCCTGATCTTGATATATCTTCTAGTAATGATTCTCACTCAGATGATTCTTCTAATAACTATTCTACCGAAGAATTACCCGATGTTAGAAATATGACTATTGCAAAAGCCAAAGAAATTTTAAAAGATTGTGGATTTAATGTGAATTTAGCTGGCACAGAAGATACCTCTACCTTAATTATTGACCAAAATCCAAAGCCAGGAGTTAACTTAATAAAAGGTGCAAATTTATTTTTATATACTGAAAATAATAATGTAAAAACCTCTGTTACTGTACCAAATTTTAAAGGAATGACAGCTGCTCAAGCAATTAATTCTGCCAATTCTAAGGGATTAAATCTAGTTTTAGAGGGTTCTGGTGTGATTATTAGCCAAAACACTGCTTCTGGTAGTGAGGTAGAAATTGGATCAGTAATTACTGTAAATTTAAGCACTGAATTAAATGGAGGATATTAAAATGGAACATTGGACTACTGAGGATTATAAAAATTATACAAATAGAAATGTAAAAAAAACTAAGTATAGAGCCAACAAAACATCTGTTGACGGGCATACTTTTGATAGCCAAAAAGAGGCTAATTATTACAATATGTTAAAACTTAGGCTACAGGCAAAAGATATAAAAGGCTTTTGCCTTCAACCTACTTTTATACTAGCCCCTGGACTAAAATATAAAGCAGATTTTATTATTTTTAATAATGACGGAACATATGATGTAATTGATGTAA
>CAMEUC010000100.1 GCA_945937855.1 uncultured Clostridium sp.
TGCTCTTGGATGTGGACTTATTATTATTCCATTTCTTGTTTTTAACGCTATTAATGTTTTAAAAATTGCTGTTGATGTTGGATTCGTTGTTGGAATTACTGCTGCAATGACACCAATTGGCTCGGCTATTTTTTTTATTCCAAATTCTTTATCTTCTTCTATTAATCCACATGTTTTTGTATTTCTATAGGCATTATAAATGTATTCTGCTGCATAGTGGTTTTTTATTACTTTGTCTTCTACAACACCCATTCCAGTTTCTTCTACTGCCATTTTTGCAAGTGGTATCCTCATTTTATTTGCGGATGTAGCTGCTGCGAAGAATATTTTATCCACTTTTTCTTGGCTAAATGTTGCAAATTCTTTTTGTGCTTTCTTAACATTTTCTAATGCTTTGCTTAAACTTTCTATGCTATCTACTAATTCTCTATCTTTGCTCATTTTTCTTCCTCCTTTTCTTTATTTTTATAACATATATTGTTTATTTTTTCAATTATTTTTTATTATTTAAAATTAAATAATTTTTATACCATTATAAAATATTGTTGTTTAATATTTTTGTTAATTTTCAGTCAAATATTACCGATTACTATAGTGTCAGCCGTTTTGTATATTTTATAAAAAATTAAATTTGACAGTCCTTTGAGACGGGGGAAGACCCGCGTACGCCTTGGAGAATTTAATTTTTTAGAAAATCATACAAAAGGTAGGCTGACTAGTAACACATTCTCCTTATTTTTTGTCATTTTTTATTGCAATTATTCGAATTTTGGTTTAAAATATACTAAATGTGTATTATGGAGGTACATTTATGGAACTTAACCCAATTATTATAGGTATTGCAGGTGGTACTGGTTCTGGTAAGAGCACACTTGCCCAAAATATTGAAAAAGAATTTAAGCATAACATTACAATGCTTTCTCATGATTATTATTACAAAAGTAATAGTGAATTACCTTTTGAAGAAAGGAAAAAATTAAACTACGATCATCCAGATGCTTTTGAAACAGATTTACTTATAGAGCATTTAAATAAACTAAAAAAAGGTGAAACAATTAGAAGACCTAGCTACTCTTTTGTAGAGCATTTAAGAGAAAAAGAAACATACGAAGTTGTTCCTAAAAAAGTAATTATTGTAGAGGGGATTTTACTTTTCGAAAATAAAACTTTAAGAGATATGATGGATATTAAAATATTTGTAGATGCAGATGCAGATATCCGTTTTATTAGAAGACTTCTAAGAGATGTTGGGGAAAGAGGTCGTACTTTAGATTCTGTCGTTGAGCAATATTGTACAACTGTTAAACCAATGCATGAACAATTTGTAGAACCAAGTAAAAAATATGCTGATATAATCGTTCCAGAAGGTGGGTACAATATGGTTGCATTGAATATGATTGTTGAGAAAATTAGGAGTATAATATAAGTTTTAAGGGTCGCCGAAAACGGCGACCCAAAATAATGCAAAAACATTTTATTCTAATTCAAACACACCTGTGTATAGTTCATAGTATTTTCCTTTTTGTGCTATTAATTCTTCGTGGTCTCCTCTTTCTATTATTCTTCCATTTTCTAGTACCATTATTGCTTTTGCATTTTGTATTGTAGATAATCTATGTGCTATTACAAATACTGTTCTTCCCTCCATTAGTTTATCCATTCCATCTTGTACCAATTTTTCTGTACGAGTATCTATGCTAGATGTTGCTTCATCTAATATCATCACTGGTGGATCAGATATTGCTGCTCTTGCTATTGCTAGTAATTGTCTTTGTCCTTGAGATAAATTTGCTCCATTTGCTGTAAGTTCTGTATCATATCCATTTGGAAGTCTCATTATAAAGTCATGTGCATTTGCAAGTTTTGCTGCGTTGATTACTTCTTCATCTGTGGCATCTAGTTTTCCATATTTAATATTTTCTTTTATTGTTCCTGTAAAAAGGTTAGTATCTTGAAGTACTATCCCAAGTGAACGTCTTAAATCATCTTTTTTTATTTTATTGATATTTATTCCATCATATCTTATTTTTCCGTCTTCTATATCATAAAATCTATTAATTAAGTTTGTAATTGTTGTTTTCCCAGCTCCTGTAGCTCCTACAAATGCTATTTTTTGCCCTGGTTTTGCATACAAAGATACATCATGTAAAACTATTTTGTCTGGCTCATAGCCAAAATCAACGTCGAAAAATTCCACATGACCTTTTAGTTCTTCATATGTTAATGTTCCATCTTTATGTGGATGCTTCCAAGCCCAAGTTCCTGTGTGCTCTGGAACTTCTGTTAATACTCCATCTATATATTTTGCATTTACTAATGTTACATATCCTTCATCATGTTCTGGCTCTTCATCTATTAGTTTAAATATTCTTTCTGCTCCAGCAAGTGCCATTATAATTGAATTTAATTGTTGAGATACTTGTGATATTGGCATGTTAAAGCTTTTACTTAATTGTAAAAACGAAGCAATTATTCCAACTGTCACTCCTCCTATTCCTTTTACTGCTAAAGCTCCACCTACCATAGCAACTAACACATATTGTAGATGACCCAAATTTCCCATGATAGGCATTAAAATGTTTGCAAATGTATTTGCTTTTGCCGAAGTATCAGATAATTCATCATTTATTTTATCAAATTCTGCTTCCGCTTCTTCCTCATGGCAAAATACTTTTACTACCTTTTGTCCATTTATCATTTCCTCTATATATCCATTTTCTTTAGCAATAGATTGTTGTTGTTTTATAAAAAATCCAGATGCACTTCCACTTATTTTTGCTACTATAAATAGCATTAATATTACAACTGCTATTACTAAAATAGTCATATAAATATTTAAATATACCATTGCACAAAATACTGCTACAATTGTAATTACTGAAGATATTATATTTGGTATACTTTGAGATATCATTTGCCTTAAGGTATCTGTATCGTTTGTATAATAGCTCATTATTTCTCCATGTGTATGTGTGTCGAAATATTTTATTGGCAAATGTTGCATTTTTTCAAACATTTCGTCTCTTATTTTCTTCAATACCCCTTGAGATATTTTTATCATTTTTCTGTTATATGTAAAGTTTGCAATTATTCCTAATACATATATCATAGCCATTATAAATATTATTTTTAAAAGCCCTGTAAATACCGGATTTTCTACTGCAAGTAATGGTGTAATATAATCATCTATTAGTATTTCTATAAATATTGAACCTGCAACCCCTGCAATTGAACTTATTATAATGCATATTATTACAAATATAAGTGTTTTTTTGTAATCTGCTGTTATGTATTTTAACAATCTTTTTACAGTATCTTTATTTATTTTTTGATTAGTATAACCAATATTTCTTGGTCCTCTTGGTGGCATCATTGTTCATCATCTCCTTTTCTTTGAGATGTGTATACTTCCTTGTATATTTCGTTTGTTTCCATTAATTCTTTATGTGTCCCTATTCCATTTATTTTACCATTTTCTAAGACAATTATTTTATCTGCATCTTTTACAGAATCTATTCTTTGAGCAATAATTATTTTAGTTGTATTTGGAATTTCTTCTTTAAAAGCTTTTCTAATTAAACTATCTGTTTTTGTATCTACAGCACTTGTTGAATCATCTAAAATTAATATTTTAGGTTTTTTAAGTAGTGCTCTTGCAATACATAAACGTTGTTTTTGTCCTCCAGATACATTAGTTCCGCCTTGTTCTATATATGTATCATATTTTTTAGGAAATTCATTTATAAATTCATCTGCTTGAGCAAATTTACATACTCTTACCATTTCTTCGTCACTAGCATCTTTATTTCCCCAACGCAAATTATCCTTTATGGTTCCAGAAAATAGTACATTTTTTTGAAGAACTATCGCTACTTCATTTCTTAATGTTTCTATATCGTAATCTCTTACATCTATTCCACCAACTTTAACTATTCCTGTTGTAGTATCATATAATCTTGGTATTAGTTGAATAAGTGTAGTTTTAGAACTTCCTGTTCCTCCAATAATTCCTATTGTTTCACCAGCTTCGATGTTTAGGTTAATATCTTTTAAACAAGTTTTATCCTTATCTCCTACATAGCTAAAATTAACATTTTCAAATTCAATTGAACCATCTTTTACTTCCATTATTGGATTTTCTTTATTTTTAAGTGCTGGTTCTTCGTTTAATACCTCTACTATTCTTTCCGCTGATGATACAGATATTGTAAGTGTTACTAATACAACAGACATCATCATTAAACTATGAAGGATTTGCATTGCATATGTAATTAAACTCATTAATTGTCCTGTAGTTAATGTTCCAGAACCTACTATTAATTTTGCCCCAAACCATGAGATAAGCAATAATCCTGCATATGATATAAGTTGCATTAATGGTGAGTTATATACAATTAATTTTTCTGCTTTAGTGAAATAATCATATATACTTTTAGAAACTTTTCCAAATTTTTCTTTTTCTTCTTCCTCTAAGACATAAGATTTTACTACTCTAATACCCCTTACATTTTCTTGTACTACATTATTTAATTTATCGTATGTTTTAAACACTTTTTCAAATATTGGATGTGCATGTGTTGCTATAAAATATAATCCTACAGCAAGTATTGGTGCCAATATTAAAAATATTAAAGATAACTTGGCATTTATTGCAAATGACATTATAAATGCAAAAATTAGTGTTAATGGTGCTCTAAATGTAATTCTTGTCAGCATTTGGTATGCTTGTTGAACATTAGTTACATCTGTTGTCATTCTTGTTATAATACTTGATGTTGAAAATTTATCTATATTTTCAAATGAATATTCTTGTACTTTGTAATACATATCGTGTCTTAAATTTTTAGCAAACCCTGTTGATGCTATTGCTGCAAATTTTCCAGCAAGCACTCCAAATATTAATGCAAATGCAACTAGTAAAAGTAATATTATCCCAAATTTATAGATGACAGACATATTATTACCATAAATTCCATAGTCCACCAAATTTGCCATTACAAAAGGAATTAGAATTTCCATTATTACTTCTAGTGCAACAAATATTGGTGTAAGAATTGTTTGTTTTTTATATTCTCTAATTGATTTTGCAAGTGTTTTAATCATGTTTTGTCAAATCCCCCTTAAATTATTTATATTTCTAACCATTGGTGTATTTTATAATAAATTTTAAACCTGATAAATTACCCATCCATCTTTTATTTCCACAGATTGGTAATTTTTATTTTTTACATCTTCTGGTGCGTCTTCTACTTTTCCCTTATATAACAGGTTTTCTCCTTCATAAACTTCTATATTTAACAATCTACTTTCTTTTATTTTTCCATACATATATGTTACTCCTTTTCATGATTTTTATCTATGG
>CAMEUC010000101.1 GCA_945937855.1 uncultured Clostridium sp.
TTCTATTTTTGTAAGTAAATTACTAGCTGCTTTTTTTATTGCCATTGCAACTTCTCCAGATGTTTTTTCTCTGTCTACTATAACAGCGATGTCTTTTTTTACACTCGGAAATTTCGAAATTTCTTTAAATTTCATTTTTCCTACTTTTTTATCAAGTAATTTGTCTAAATTTATTTCCATTACAAATGTAGGTTCTTTTGATATATTTGGATGTAACCTTCCTATAATTCCAACTATATCATTATTTACTGATATATATGCTGTTTGGTATGGATGAAATTCTTTTGGGAAATTTTCTTTTACCACAAAACTATATCTGTTTCCATATCCTAAGTAATCCAATAATTCTTCAGCTACACCTTTTATTACATAGAAATCTACTTGTGTTTTGTGGCTTATTCCAAGTCCATATTCACCTGTCATTAATGCACATAGTTTTGATTCTTCTTTAAACTCGTCTCCGTGTTTTGAAAATCCTTTTCCTATTTCAAATATTGATATATCTTTTAATGTTCTTGCTTTATTATATTCATATATTTTTACTAAAGAAGGTATCATACTATATCTTAAGGTATTTCTTTCCTCTGTCATTGGGTCTAAAAGGCTTACAATCTCATATTCATCTGTACTATACATTTTAGCCTCTTTATCGTTTACTAATATATATGATAATGTTTCGTTTAACCCTAAACTTATCATTTTATCTCTTATTTGTCTTGTTACCTTATCATAACTTCCTGGTTTTGATGGAAATACTGGAAATTTTCCTTCTATATTATCTACTCCAAAAATTCTTCCAACTTCTTCTATTAAGTCTTCTTTTATTGATATATCTAATCTTCTTCTTGGAACACTTACTTCTATTATTTCTCCATTTACTTTATAAGTAAAACCTAGTTTTCTAAATACATCTAAAATTTCATCCATAGAAATTTCAATTCCTAATAGGTCAGTAATGTTTTTGGCAGTTATATTTATTTTTTTATCTTCTTTCTCAGTTGTATCATATTTTACAATTCCTGTTACAACTTTAGCATCTGCATATTTTTCAAGTAAATTACATGCTCTATCCATTGCCATATATGTTCTATTTGAGTCTAGACCTTTTTCAAATCTTAGGCTTGCTTCACTTCTTAATATTTTTTTAGATGTCATCCTTATTTTAACTGCATCGAATATTGCTGATTCTATTATAATATTCTTTGTGTTCTCCTCTATTTCTGTAGTTAGTCCTCCCATTACTCCAGCAAGTCCTACTGCGTTTGCATCATCTGCAATTACTATATCTTCTTCAGTAAGGTCTCTTTCTTGACCATCTAAAGTTGTTAGTTTTTCTTGTTCTTTTGCCATTCTGACTACAATTTTGTTGCCAAGTCTATCAGCATCATAAAAATGAAGTGGTTGACCTGTTTCTAACATTACATAATTACTTATATCTACAACATTGTTAATTGGTCTAATTCCAGATGCCATAAGTCTAGTTTTTATAAAGTCTGGGCTTTCTTTTATTGTTACATTTTCTACTTTCTTAGCTAAGAAAATTGAACAATTTGGAGTTTGTATATCTACTTTAAATTGATTATTTACATCTTCTCCTTGTTCTTTATATGATAAATCTATGTTTTTAACTGGTTTATCATAAATTGCTCCAATTTCATATGCCATACCCAAAATACTAAGTAAATCTCCTCTGTTTGCTGTAAGTTCAAAATCTATAACTTCATCACCTAGTCCTAAAAACTTAATTGGGTCTTCTCCAATAGGTGCGTTCTCTGGTAATTCATGTATTCCATTTTTGTCTGCTTCTGTTAAAAATTTATTTTCTAGCCCAAGTTCTGCCATTGAGCAAAGCATACCATTAGATTCTGCGCCTCTAATAACACCTTTTTTTATTGTTCCCCCTGGAAGTTCTGCTCCTGGAAGTGCAACAATTACTTTTAAACCTGCTCTTACATTTGGAGCACCACATACTATATTTAATATTTCACTTCCCACATCTACTGTGCAAACATGTAAATGGTCTGAATCTGGGTGCATCTCACAAGTTTTTACTTGCCCTATTGTAACATTCGTTGCATTTATTAGTTTTTCTGCTGAATCATATTCATTACCAACTCTAGTCATATCTTCTGCTAAACGTTTTAAATCTATATCTTCTGGTATATCAACATAGTCTCTTACAAAATTAGTACTTAATTTCATTTTCCTCATCCTTTCTATCAAATTGTTTTAAAAATCTTATGTCATTTGTATATAATGTTCTTATATCTGTTATTCCATATTTAAACATTGCAAGTCTATCCAGCCCTGTTCCAAATGCAAATCCCGTATATTTTTCTGGGTCATATCCGTTCATTTTTAATACATTTGGATGTACCATTCCTGAACCTAATACTTCTATCCAGCCTGTTTGTTTGCAAAGGTTACATCCTTTTCCCCCACATTTAAAGCAACTTACGTCTACTTCATAACTTGGTTCTGTGAATGGGAAATAGCTTGGTCTAAATCTTAGTTTAGTGTTTTCTCCTAGCATTTTTTTCATGAATATTTCTAGTGTTCCTTTTAAATCTGCTAAAGAAATGTTTTTATCTATAACTAATCCTTCTACTTGACCGAATTGATGAGAGTGTGTTGCATCGTCATCTCTTCTATATGTTTTTCCTGGGCAAATTACTCTAATTGGTTTTTTCTCCTCATTTGCCATCATAACTCTTGCTTGGACTGCTGATGTTTGTGTTCTTAGTAGATATTCTGTTGTTACATAGAAGCTATCTTGCATATCTCTTGCTGGGTGTCCTTTTGGTAGATTTAGTCTTTCAAAACAGTATTCATCTGTTTCAAGCTCTGGTCCTTGAACAACATCATACCCCATAGATACAAATAAGTCTTCAACCTCTTCAATTATTCTATTCATTGGATGTTTACTTCCACGAATTATTTTTGTACTTGGAATTGTAATATCAATTTTTTCTTTTTCTAATTTTGCTTGTAATTCTTTTTCTTTAAGTTTAGTTTCTGCTTCACTTATTTTTTCTTCTAGGGCGTCTCTTACTTCATTTACTAATGCACCAATTTTTGGTCTTTCTTCTGGTGATAGTGCCCCCATTCCCCTTAAGACTGCTGTTAGTTCTCCTTTTTTTCCTAAGAATTCAACTCTTACTTCATTTAAAGTTTGCATATCTTTTGCCTCTGAAATTTTTTGCAAAGCTTTTTCTTTTATGCTTTCAATTTGTTCTTTCATGAACATTCTCCTTTCTTTTTACATCAAAAAACTCGCCCCAAAATACATAGGGCGAGTTTTTTACGCGGTACCACCTAATTTTATTAATTAAATAATTAACCTCTTGTTTGCTATAACGTTGCAACCGCTTCTACCTACTATCATTTCAATAAAAGACCTAGAAAGTGAAATTTCAAATACTTATACATAAATAGGTTTCCAGCCTAAGACCTATTTTCTCTTTTGATGTATGCTCCAAGTACTTTACTTTGCTTTTTTAACGGTTTTATTTTTCATTGCTAAATATAATATCATATTTTTTTCAAAAACACAACATTTTTTAATCTATTTCATGTTTTCTTTTTCTATTTCTTCTATTAATGCAAGTCTTTCACTATGTCTTCCCCCTTCAAATTCTGTTGCTATCCATACTCTTACAATTTGAATGGCTTGACTTGTTGTTACATAATCTGCTCCTAATGCAAGTACATTCGAGTCATTATGCATTCTAGAAAACTTTGCAGCTGTTTCTTCAAAACATGGTGCACTCCTTATTCCTTTAAATTTATTTGCTACCATACTCATTCCATATCCAGAACGACATATTAATATTCCTCTATCACATTCTTTTGATTGCACTGATTTTGATACTTCTTTTGCAATATCAGGATAATCTACCCTTTCTTCTGAGTATGTTCCAAAATCTTTATATTCAATTCCTTGTTCTTCAAAATATTTTTTTATTTCCTCTTTTAATTTATAACCACCATGGTCTGCGCCTATTGCTATCATAGTTTACCTCCTAGTATAAATTTTATATTAAAATATTATCACAAATAGATTTTATACGCAATAATTTTCAAATAATAATTTAAAAAGCCACCTCACAAAACTTATTTCGTTAGATGACCTTATTTTACTTATTCTAAACCAAAGCTTACTCCTAATGCATTGTCTATTTGGCTCATTACTTTTGCATCATTTATATGCCCTATTTTTTCTTTTAGCCTGCTTTTATCTATTGTGCGTATTTGTTCTGTTAAAATTATTGAATCTGATTTCAAGCCAAATTCTTCTGAATCCAACTCTATATGAGTTGGTAATTTGCTTTTGTTTAATTGTGAAGTTATTGCTGATACAATAACTGTTGGGCTGTATTTGTTGCCTATATTATTTTGTATTACTAGGACTGGTCTTATTCCTCCTTGTTCTGAGCCTACTACAGGGCTTAAATCTGCATAAAACATATCTCCTCTTTTGATTACCATATTCTTCACTCTCGCTTATTCCTATATTTAATCTTTGTTCTATATTTTAAATATTGGTATTTTGTACATTGAGATATTTTATTTGCTGTTTTTTCTTTTACACTTTAATTTACCTCATTTTATTTATTTCTATCTCATTATATAATATGTAAACTAAAGTGTTTTGTGATACATCTTGTACTTCTAATTTTATAGGTTCACCTGTATCTTTACTTATATATAATTTTTTTATTGCTCTATATTTATTATTATTTTTTACTTTTGTTTCTAAAATTATTTCTTCATCATTTTCATAATCTGTACTATCATTATTGTTGTAATCCTCTATAAAAGCATTTAAACTTAATTCATTGCTTCCTATGTAGTTATAATTCTCATATATTTTACTCAAATTTAATGCTGTATTTTTTATTTGTAAATTTGCTCCATCATATTCAAAAATTGTTCCTGCTATATTTTGTGGTGTTAATATTTCTTGCTTATATAAATTATTTTCTTTATAATATTCTTGGGTTGCTTCATATGTATTTGTGTTTTTATTACTGGTTATGGTGATTCGTACATTTGCTTTATAAGACTCAATATTTAAAATATTTTCTTTTATCTTATCAGCTGATTGATTAATTATATTATTTCCTAATTTTATACTTTTATAATTATTTTTTATAAAAAATATTGTTGATATTATTAAAATCAAAACTAAACATGATATTATTATTTTTTTGGTCATTAAAATCATCCTTTTTTTCAGCTTTTTATAATTTAACTTGTGATTTATGTGAGTAACGTATTTGTTAAAAACATATTGAAGACGACCGCCAAATCTCGTCGGGGTTTTTATATTTTATTTTTTTCACTGCCCC
>CAMEUC010000102.1 GCA_945937855.1 uncultured Clostridium sp.
TATTAAACATATCTTCTAACTTTTTAGTATTTAATCCAGATATTGTTAGAAAATCATCAAATACTTTTACTCCTTCATTAAATTCTGGCGTATACAAATCACACCTCGAATCTATAAAGACTGGTATTCCTCTATATAACAAATAGCTTCCGAAATTATATTCATTATATAATTTTATTTCATTTATGTCTAAATTTTCTAATATCCAATCTGAAGCTTGTACAGGATAAGATGAAGTACTTACATATTCAGTTTTATATTTGTTATTGTAAGAAATAATACTTATTATTAGTACAAGCGATGTTGTTACAATTATACCACATATGCTTGTCATAATCTTTTTCATTTTTTCAATACCTTGTGGTTCATATTTATTTAAAAATGCAGTTACTAGTCTATTAAATATTGGTATGCACATTATAATAAACATTGATTCTTGTCTTCTACTCATAAATGTTAAAAATGTTAATCCTCCAAGCATAAATAAATCGCATAACCTAATTTTAGTATCTGTAAAAATTATAATACCTAAAAAAAATATTAGAACAACCATGTAATTCATATTTTCTATTAGTGTTAGTGGTAAATGCTCACTTATATTTTGCGTGCTGTTTCCCGTCATTAATTTAACCAAATGAGTATATGGTTCCGTTCTTTGTGGAGTTAAAAATCCTGTAAACATACATACTATCATAATAATAATTAGCCATTTTGTAGCCTTTTTATATATAATTGTAATTTTGTATGCTTCTTTCTTATCTATTTTTTTATTTAAAGCCTTTTGTAATTTTTGTAGTTTTTCTCGTAATTTTATTAATTTTCTTTCGTCCGTACATTTTTCTATTTTTTTATTTATTTCTTTTATTTTTCGTTCTGGGGCGTTTTTTATATACTTAATAAATAAACACATTATATATTCTGCTATATATGGTAAATACAATATAAAATAGAAATAGAAAACTGCTGCATGGAAATTAGCAATTAGTATTGGTATTATTATTAAACCTACTACATATCTTTTCTTCTTTGTTTCTAAAAAGCTTTCTATAAAAAGTAATTCTAGTGCAAATAATATGAATGTAACTAATTGTGCTCTTGCAGCTATATAATCTTTTAAAAGAAACATTGCTCCTATTGTTAATATAAATGATATAGGTTTATTGTTAGTAAATTTGTCGTTCATAAAATACATAATAATTCCCAATATTGTTGCAAATATTATTGTAGAAATATAGATTCCTAAATGTCCCCCTATATTATATATTAAATAAATCATAACATCATATGCCCAATGTGGAAAAGTATAAGAAATATTATGCCATGAGAATGGATCTCCGCATTGTTATTCCATTTTCTAAAATATATTCTCCTATTTTAATAGTGTAAAATGTATCATTTTGCAAAGTTTTTGGTGAAATTGAGAAGGCAAATATTGCTATTAAAATTATTGCCATAATATTAAATTTTAAATTTGTTTTTTTATCTTGTTCCATTTTAATTTCTCCTTATAAAAATCTATGATAATATTATCATAACAATAAAAAAGATACAAGATGTATTTTTAGTTTTTATTTTATACGGGCTACCAGTCAGCCTATCTTTTGTATGATTTTCTAAAAAATTAAATTCTCCAAGGCATACGCGGGTATTCCCCCGTCTCAAAGGACTGTCAAATTTAATTTTTTATAAAATATACAAAACGGCTGACATTATAGTAATCAATAATATTTAACTGAACATTGATTTATAAAGAAAAGCAGAAGCCTATATGGCTTCTGCTTCTTCATGATTTTCATTATCATTTTTATTTACAAGTTCTAAGCTTCCTACTGAAACTTCATATGCTACTCTTGGTTCTATTGTTCCATCTTCATGTTTTTTCTCATACATTCTAGATTGAACTCTACCTACTACTTTGACCTCAGTTCCAATTTCCATATTTTCGCAAAATCTTGCATTTCTTCCCCATGCAATACATGGTATATAGTCAGACTTATTATAAGCTCTATTTACAGCTAAAAGTATATCTGAGATTTCTCTTCCAAATGGTGTTTTTCTATAAATTGGTTTTTTACAAATATATCCTGTTAAAACAACTTCATTTGAAATTTTTTCTCCTCCATCTTCTTGCTCTTCTTCGTGATATTCTCTAATATCTTTAGCAAATACCGTAAGTACTAATCTGCTTCTTTGATTTTCATATGTATTGTAAGATCTAAATTGACCTTCGATTGTTACTTCTTTTCCAATGCTTAAATCAAAATTTGAAATTAACCTTTCTGATATTGTAATAGGAATACAATCTGCTGTACCACTCAAACGTGGAATTTCTAAGTTAAATATATAAAAACTCTCTCCATAAATTTCATGACTAAAAACTTTTTCGCTTGTAATTTTTCCAACTAATACTAAATAGTTGTTTTCTGAATAATTTGTATCCAATTTTATTTCCTCCCTTTTATCTATAGTATTTTATTCGTTATGTTTATACTTTAGAATACTAATTTTTTATTCAACAGTAATATTATACTATATTTTTCGAGGTTTGTCTACATAAAATGGTAAATTTATCTATTTTTTTATTTCTAAAACCTTATATTTAGCCACTCCACCTGGTGTTTGTGCTTCTACAACAGCATTTTTCTTTGCACCTATAAGTGCTTTTCCTATAGGAGATTCATTTGATATTTTATTTTCAGCTAAATTTACTTCTGTTGAGCCAACAATAGTATATTCTAGTTCTTCATCAAATTCCATATCATAAATTTTTACCTTATTTCCTACTTGTACTGTTTTAGTATCAATTTCAGATTCGTCTATAATTTTAGCATATCTTAATTTATTTTCTAATTCAGCTATTTTTATTTCATTATCTGCTTGTGCATTTTTTGCTTCATCATATTCTGAATTTTCTGATAAATCTCCAAATCCTAATGCTACTTTTATTCTTTCAGAAATTTCTGTTCTTTTTTCTGTTTTTAAATATTCTAATTCCTTTTCTAAATTTTCGTAACCTTCTTTAGTTAATAAAACCTCTTTTTCTTCCATGTTGGTCGTCTCCTTTTTTAATGATTTTAATTTAATTATATTACATTACAAAATATGTTTTGTCAAGAAAAATGATAGAAATTTTATAAATTACAATTTATCAAATTCCCAGCTATTTATGATTCCCTTTTCCCCAATTAAATTTTTAATTCTTATTTTATCATCCAAAATCTGTTTTCTTGCTAAGTCATACTCCTTACCCCAAATATAACTTTCATAAACACATTCATTATAAAATCCTTCTATTCTATATTTATCAGGCATTTTTACAGTATATTTATTTATATTTATTCCATTAAATTTTTTTGATTTTATTTTTATTCCCCCATTTATATTAATAATTATACCTTGCTTAGGGAAATTATATTGGTTGATAATATCCTCCATAAAGTCCATATTTATTATTATATTTGTTTTTATTAAATCTGTTTTTTTATTATTAGATAATTTAATCATTATTCCCATGTCATTATATAAATAATTTTCTATATCTTGGAATTCTTCAATATGATTTGTTATTATATTTAATCTTTTTACTTTTTGTGATATTTCCAGTATTATTTGTTTGTTTAAATTGTTTGCATCATTTGTAAGAAAAGATATTTCTAAATCCTCTATTTTTTTATTTGATTGTTTACATATATATTCTATACTTTCTGTTATTAATAATTTAAATAAATATCTTCCTTCTAAAATATTTATATTATTAGAATATATTTGATTTTTTAATTCTTGTATACCATTTAAATGTTTTGATAATAATACTGTTCTAATATTATTGTCCTTTAGCTTTTTAATGATTCTTTTTATCTTTTTGTTCCTTAATTTGCTTTCTTCATTTATTGGTAAATTTATAAAATTTTCGTTATATTCTATTCTATTGAACATGTTATTTATTTTTAGTTTAAATTTATTTTTCTCTTTACTTTCTTGTATAAAAAAAATAGCCATATTTCTTATCACCTAAAACATTATATTTTAGGTAAATAAGAATATGACTTTTGTTTTATTTATTCTTTTATTACATTTTCTTCTACTCTGTTTAAAATATAGTCTTCTTCATTTATTATTTCTCCTTGTTGCATTTCACTTGTCATCACATATTGCAGTATCTTGTTTTTTTCTCCCATTGTTATCTCTACTTCAAGTATTGTTTTTTTATTTTCTGCTGTTTCCTTATCTTGAAGGAAATGACATGTGTCAATATTTTCACATATTTTTATACTATCATTTAAATATAATATTTTATCATCTAAATCATATGTGTATTTATTCCCACTTGTAAAAATAATTTCATATCCATTTTCAGAAACAGTAGCGTCATTTCCTACTTTTTTAGTTTCTTCCAAAAAATATAAATTAAGTTTTTCTATTTGAGTTTCAAAAGTTACATCTGCCGCCTCTGTCATATTTTTTCTAAAATAAGTCATTACTCTCATTATAGTAGCTAATACCACAAACATTACTGCAATATAAATTACAAGCGATGTTAGGGTTATTCCTTTATTAGATGTGAGATGTGAGATGTGAGATGTGGAATTTAAATATGTCTTTGGAGTTTTTTTTATTTTATCCAATTTATTCATCTTTTTCCTCCTTTGTTTCTTCTATTATGTCATCAATTACAATTTGCTCGTTTTCATCAAGTTTATATTTGGGTAATTCTGGTAATTCTTCTAGATTTGATAGTCCAAACATTTTTAAAAATTCTGGAGTTGTTTTATATGTGGTTGGTCTTCCTGGTAAATCTAATTTTCCTGCTTCTTCAATGAGGTTATATTCAAGAAGTTTATAGATTGTTCCGTCTGAATTTACGCCTCTTATGTTTTCTATTTCTGCTCTTGTTATCTTAGGGTTATATGCAATTATTGATAATGTTTCCATTGCTGCATTTGATAATGTCGGCTTCGCTCTGTTATCTAAAAGTGGATAAATGTATTCATAATATTCTTTTTTTGTGCATAGTTGATATGCATTATCTACTTTTATAATTTCTATTCCTCTATTTTGATTTTCGAATTCCATTTTCATATTTTGCAATATATTTTCTACATCTTCTGCAGATAGTTCTAAAATTTTCATGAATTCCTTTATTTCTATTGGTCTTCCACATGCAAAAAGCATTGCTTCTATTATTGATTTTATTTTTTCTATTTCCATTTGTTTTTACTCTCCCTCATATTACATTATAATTATATTATCACATTAAATTAAGCTAAAGTCAAATCATTTTTATTAATTCTATAAATTGTAATTTGTGTGAGTAATTGCTTTGTTAAAAATATCAAAAAACATCCG
>CAMEUC010000103.1 GCA_945937855.1 uncultured Clostridium sp.
TAGATAATTCAAGAAAAAGAAAAAATGGGACAGAATGTATATTGTGTTTGAAGTGTATAGATGAATGCCCTAAAAAAGCATTACATTTATAAATAGTATGTTAACAAATAGCTCTTTGTTAGATTTCTATTTCTTTATTTACAAAAAATATTGAAATTTTGTGTGTTTTCTTGTAGAATAAAATTATATTTTGTTTGAAAGGAGAAAATTTTTAATATGAACTATGATTTTTCAAATTTATTAACAGAAACAGCAGTAGCATCTGCTGATGCATATGCTATAAGTGGGGTATTTGGCGCTATTGCTGGAGCAGTTGTTGGATTATTTGTGATATTTTGTGTTGTAGCTGGAGTAATATCTATTCTTACTATTATTGCTAATTGGATAATATTTAATAAGGCAGGAGAAAAAGGCTGGAAATCAATAATTCCAATTTATAATGTTATAACATTATTTAAGGTAGCTGGAATATCTCCTTGGTGGGTATTAGGATATTTGGCAGTATTTATTCCGTATATTGGATCTCTTGTTTGTTTAGGTATTACTATTTATCTATATATTAGTCTTGCAAAGGCTTTTGGAAAAAGTACTGAATTTACAGTAGGTTTAATATTATTAAATACCATATTTATGATGATTTTAGCATTTGGTAATTCAGAATATCAACTAAATAAAGTAGTTTCTGAAGTTCCTGAAACTGAGGAAAAATAAGATAAGGGAGAACGATCCTGAAAATATGGATTGTTCTCTTTTTTTATTTTCAATTAATTTGAGAAAGTGAATAATACTACACAATTTTATAATAATACATAATATGAAGAAACTATTTTTAATAAAAAATCCTGAACTTTTTCAAGGAGAAAAGTATATAAAAACAAATAAGAATTATTTTGAAGGCTGGTATTTTAAAAATACAAGTAAAAAAAATGGAATTTCTTTTATTCCGGGAATAAATATAGATGAGCAAAGTGAAAAAGCATTTATACAAGTTATTACAAGTGATGCTTCATATTTTGTAAATTATAATATTGATGATTTCAAAACTAGTTATACACCTTTTTATATCAAAATTGGTAATAACTTTTTTTCTAAAGACGGTATTCATGTGGATATTAAGGATAATTCTCAAAATCTAACAGTTGCAGGAAACATTAAATATTCCAACAGCCAAAATATAGGTACAAATTTTTTGAACCCTAATATAATGGGACCATTTTCATATATTCCATTTATGGAATGTAATCATGCTATACTTAACATGAGAAACAGAGCTGATGGCGAAATTAATATTAATAATAATAAAATAATGTTTGATGATGATATTGGGTATATAGAGAAGGATTGGGGATGTTCTTTCCCGAAATCTTATGTTTGGTGCCAAGGGAATAATTTCCAAAATTCAAAGGCTTCATTTATGCTTTCAATTGCAGATATTCCTTTTAAAGTTTTTCATTTTAAAGGTATTATTTGTGATTTAATAATAGATAATAAAGAATTTAAGTTTACAACATATAACAATGCTAAATTAATAAAATATGATGTAGATAATAGTTATTTAAATATAACTCTAAAAAAAGGAAACTATGATTTGAATATAAGTTCAAAATATAATGCCGGCCTTAAACTTTTTGCTCCTGTTAAAGGGAAAATGGAAAAAGATATTTTTGAAAGTATTTCTGCTTCAATTAATGTAACTCTAAAAAAAGATAATATTGTTGTTTTTTCTGATATCAGTAAAAATTGTGGATTAGAAATTATTCACGAATAATTATGTCAATAATTTCTATTCCTGCTGATATAAAAAATGCATATAACTTAAATAAAAGTCAATGCATTTTTTAAATTGGGTTTCTTATAGACCGGTTAATGGTTGGGATTTTTAGAACTTCTCCTGTGAATATTAAATTAGGATTTTTAATATCATTTAATTCGACAATTGCTTCTATCGAAACTCCAAACATTTTAGAAATATACGTTAAAGTATTTCCTCTTTGTACAATATATAATCTGTGACTAGTCTCATGTATAGTGTCGCTATCTAAAGAAGGGACATATATTTTTTGTCCAACATAAATTAAATTAGGATTTGAGATATCATTAATTTTTGCTAAATATTGGTAAGAGGTATGATATTCAATTGCAATCTGGCTTAAAGTATTTCCTCGTTCTACTATAATATAATTAGAATTTTGAGATACATCTGGAGTTGTTTCTGTTGAAATTGTAGAAGAGTTTGATAATAAAATTCCATCTGTAAAGTAATCCCTATCTACATAATCAGAAATTCCAGAAATTCTTCCTCTATCTGTATATTGAAAACCGACCCAAGTATTCCAGTTACCATTAGCTGGCTCAGTTACGTAATAGTCCGCAACCCAGATTGGATATTTTAAAGCAAGTTCTTTAGTAAAAGCATATGCTGCATTATAGGCATCACTATAAATAACAACTTCTTTGTCAGATAATCTTTCTACTTCTGTCAGAAATACCTCGGAAATTTCGTTAATTTCAGTTATACTTAAATTTCCAAAGCTTTCAAAGTCCATTGCAAGTTTACAGTCTGGAGAAGTTCCCTTTATAACGGAAACAAAAAACTGAGCTTGTGCGCGGGCCTCACTAGTATTTTGTGCAGTCAAATAGTGATAGAACCCAACCTTTAAGCCATTATCCTTTGCATTTTGATAATTATCTCTAAAATATGGATCAATGTAATTACTTCCTTCACTTGAACGAATATATACAATATCAATTCCATCATCTTTTACAGAAGAATAGTCAATGTATCCTTGCCATTCGCTAACATCAATTCCGTCATAAATAACAGAACTAGAAGCTGGGAATGCGAAACAAAAAGTAGGAAATAACACAAGAACCAGCAAAAAACAAAAAAATTTTTTATACATAAAACCTCCTTACAAAAATATATGAATAACTATATAAAAATATAATTGAATTTTAAAAAGAAATATTATATAATTTTTGTAAATATAATTATCTTGAAGGAGGAAAATTATGAATTATGTTAAAAAATTATTTTCTAAAACTTCTGAGACTTTTAGAAAATTAATTAAAAAGTTTCCAGCTACTTTAGCTATAATTGTATTTGCTACATTATTTACGGTGATAGATATAGAACAAGATATAGAAATATTTGATAAAGTAATGTTGCTTAGTACAATATTTGCAGTAGAAGCATTTTTTACAGAAATATGTATTTATAAAAAAAGGAGTTTTAGAATCATCAGCTATGTAGTATCTGCAGCTATCTCAATTGGTTTTACAATATTAATATTAGGAGATGTTGTGAAAACTTATGAGGATAGTATTGCAAGAATCTTAGTGGGATATTTAATTATTTTATTCTTAATTGCAATATATCAAATAATAAAAGAAGCAGACATAAACTTTAAAGAATATGTACTAAAAGTGTTGGCAAATGTGTTTAATAGCACAATAACATATTTAGTATTAAATTTAGGACTAACTTTAATTACAGTTATTTTTGTAGAATTATTATTAGATTCATGGGGACATATATTAGGTAGAATACAAATTTTACTATTAGGATTATTCTATATTCCAGCATTAATAAATTCTGTATGGGATGTTAAAGAGAAAGAGGTAAATGCTTTCTTTCAAGGACTAGTAAAATTTGTGCTCTTGCCACTAGTTTCAATTGCAATGCTAATTATATATATGTACATAATAAAAATTTTAGTTTTAAGACAAATGCCATCAAATGTAATATTTAGAATATTAGCAGGAATATTCGTAGTAGCATTTCCAGTATGGAATATGGCAGAAAACTTTAAAGATGATAATAAATTTATAGAGAAAATAACTAAATCGTTACCATATTTTTATATGCCATTTATACTATTAGAAATATATTCACTATATGCAAGAATATCAGAGTTTGGGATTACACCAGTTAGATATTTTGGAATATTGTTTATAATTACACAGATTATAATATTAATACTAACTGTGGTTAAAAAAGGTGAAAAGCTATCACATACATTCATATATATGGCAGTATTAGTATTAATAGCATTTATATTGCCATTAAACTATGATAAAGTCTCAATATTAAGCCAAAGTAGTATTTTAAAAGGTGAATTCCCTGAAACTTCAACATATGAGGAACTACCAACGGAAAGTAAAGCAAGGGTTTCTGGAGCATATAAATATTTAGTAAGAAATGATGCAGAAAAATATATACCAGAATATATTAACCAATATAAAGAAGAAATATATAATTTGAAAATTAGTAGCAATACAAAATATATAGACTTTAATAATAATTATGAAGAAGTGAACGTTAGAGAATATTCAAAACTTGTAGAAGTTTACGGATATGGAACTAGTGCAGATATAAAATTTTATAATAGTGAAAATAATTTGATTATAACTACAAATATGGAAAACTTCTTAAAAAGTGCAGTTAATTCAGAAGATGCAGAAGAATATATAGAACATAATAGATTAATAAAAATAGATAGTGTAAAAGATATTTATATAAGGAACTTAAGCATATCATACAATGAAGATATAAGAGAAGTTACTTATATTTCAATAGATGCGTATGTATTATATAGATAATAAAAGGGCAGAAAAAACTGCCCTAATTTTAATGCAAGGAGAAGAGTTATGAAAGCAATGGTAATATCAGACATACATGGAGGAATTAAATATTTAGAAGAAGCACTTTCAAAATTTATGGAAGAAAAAGCAGATAGATTATTGATATTAGGGGATTTCGCAGGATATTTTAGTTCTTCTAGTGATTATGAGGTAGCAGAGGCTTTAAATAAAATAGCTGATAAAATGTGTGCGGTAAGAGGTAACTGTGACAGTGAACGATTTGAAGAAATGCTAAATTTTGGACTAATGGATATAAGAAGTATAAACTTAAATAAAAATATTATTACCTTAACACATGGGCATTTATATAATAAGTACAATTTACCAGAATATTGTGGAGATATATTTATAAGTGGACACACACACTATGGAATGATTGATAAACAACAAACCAGAATTTTTGCAAATCCTGGTTCTATATCAAGACCGAGAAATGGTTCTCAAAGAAGTTATTTAATAATTGATGAGAATAAAATTATTTTAAAAAATTTAGAAGGACAGGTATTAGTAGAAGAAAATATAAATGATTGAGAAATGCAATTAATTGTTGCTAAATTCTTCTGTTATTTTTAAATTAAATTTATCTTCAAACACCTTTTTCTTCGCAATATATTCCTTTGTTTTAAACCCTTTTACATCAATTACATCATATGTTCCGTCATTATTAAAAATAATAAAATCTGCTTT
>CAMEUC010000104.1 GCA_945937855.1 uncultured Clostridium sp.
CATTTATAAAATTTTCACTACTACTTGTCTTACTTCCATGATGTCCTACTTTTAATACATCTATATTTGATAAATTATATCTTTCTAATATATCCTTTTTTTATCTACTCCAGCATCGCCCATAAACATAAATTTATAATTATTTATTAAATGAATACTATCTTCCATATGATCAAAGTCTCCATGTGGTGACATACGTTTATACATATAAATTTGAGCAAAAAATATTGCAAATTAAAATTCAATGTTTTTTTAAAATTTTAATGTTTTAAATTAATTGTAATTTTTATAAGTGGGAAGTGAGAGGTACGAAGTGGGAAAATAAAGCAAATCCTTCGAAGACCTGCCATAAATGCCCACTTCACACCGCACAAATCACACCTCTAAAATACACTTTTCCTAGCAAATTTAAATTTTTATAGAATTATACAAATTAATCCTCCACTTCCTTCGTTTATAATTCTTTCTAATGTTTCTTGTAATTTTCCTTGTGCTTCTTCTGGCATTTTATATAGTTTGTTTTGTAATCCTTCATTTACTAATTCGTGTAAGTTTTTGCCAAATATATTTGATTCCCATATTTTCTTAGGATCACTTTCAAATTCTGATAATAAGTAATTAACCAACTCTTCTGATTGTTTTTCACTTCCTACTATTGGCGATACCTCTGTTTCAATATCAGCTCTTATCATATGAATTGATGGTGCTTTTGCACGAAGTCTAATTCCATATCTTGAACCTTGTTTTACCATCTCTGGTTCATCTAAAATTAATTCATCCATAGTTGGTGTAACTATTCCATAACCTTTTTGTCTAACTTCTTGGAGTGCTACAGCTACTTTGTCATATTCTCTTTTTACATTAGATAAATTTGATATTGTAGTAAATAGGTCAGCTTCATCTTTAACCTCAACCCCTGTTATTTCTGTAAGGACTTTATAGAATAAGTTTTCTTTTAGGGTTACGTTAACACTAATACATCCATTTCCTAAATTAATTTCTTCTACACTTGTTTTAGAAATTATTTCTGTTTGTCTGATCTTTGCTGTAGCTGCATCTATACTTCTTACTGTTTTTACGTCTTTAAAAGCTTCTTTTATTTCTTTTAATAATTCTTGTTTTAACTCATGTGTGTCCTCTAAACCATCAATCCATCCTGGGAAATTAATATTAATTCTTTCAATAGGAAATTCATATAATACTTTTCCTAAAATGTTATTTACATCATCTGTATTTAACTGCGTACAATTACTTGTGATTACTGGTACTCCATATTTTTCTTCTAGTTTATTGGCTAAATCCATGGTTTCTTGTAAATATGGCATGCTACTATTTAATACAATTACAAATGGTTTATTCATTGCTTTTAATTCATTTACAACTCTTTCTTCTGCTTCTATGTAATCTTCTCTTGGTATTTCTGTTATTGTTCCATCAGTCGTAACTAGTATTCCTATAGTTGAGTGTTCTGTTATTACCTTTTTAGTTCCAATCTCAGCTGCTTGTTCAAAAGGTATTTCTTCATCAGACCAAGGTGTCTTTACCATTCTAGGAACATCATTTTCCATATATCCGAAGTGCATTATTTACCAAATATCCAACACAATCTACTAATCTTGTTCTTAATTTTAAATTATCCCCTATTTTTATTTCTATTGCTTCATTTGGCACAAATTTTGGTTCTGTTGTCATTATAGTTCTGCCTGCAGCACTTTGTGGAAGTTCATCTCTTGCACGTTCTTTTTTGTAACTATTTTCAATATTAGGTAAAACTAATAAATCCATAAAATTTTTTATGAATGTAGATTTACCTGTTCTTACTGGTCCAACAACTCCAATATATATGTCTCCATCTGTACGATTTGCTATGTCCTTATATATATCCAAATTCTCCATAATAATTATTACCTCCTATAAATATAAAGTGTTTGTACTACTAAACTTTAATTAATGTATATTAATAAAAGTTAATAATTATTACCATTTTTTTATTTTTCTTTAAAATTTAAAAAAACCACATAGTAGAAGTTCTACTATGTGGTAAAAATGGATTAAAGCCATTTTCTGCAGATGTACAGGCTCATAAGTTCATACAAGTCTGTAAATTCCATCCCTTCAATTTCATAAACGTCAACCATATGTTCACCTTGAGTGGTTTTAATTACCTTGGTTTTCGTCTTGAATTTTAGAACAGAAGACCAATTCTTTCGAAATTCGTCAAAATGATTTACCAATTTGTTTTCTTGTTCTTTACTAATTGCTACACCATAGATAATTTCGCTTGTTACCTTCCAACCTCCCAAAGAAAACATTCTTTCTTTAATCTGCCTTATCTTCTTAAAGGTCGTCAACTCCTCCGTTTCGATTTCAATCTCAATTTTATCAAGAGGAAGTTTAACAAATCTCTTCATCATAACAATATCTTTTAAATCAAACATTTGAATAATCTCAATTAAAAGAGCAAGATTTATTGAAGAGTCCTCCAGCCAACACGCACTTTCCTTCCACATGGTATCAAGAAGAGCATATTCATCAAAATGAATGTTTTCTTCACTCTCCAAGTTTATGTCATGGTCATCATTTTCAAAAATCATATGATGACCACCTGCAATAAAAATCAGGAAAATAAGCACATATTTTATTACATCAATGTCTGAAATATCTAAGCCCTTTCTGTCAACTTTTTTAAGAATGTTATCAATAACTCCTCTTACGTTGCTATCATATACATACAAGTATTCAATTGTAAGTAGTTCCTTAAGAGCTTCGTTGGAATTATTTAACATATTTTCATATGCCAAATCTTTCTTTTTGCCATTAAAAATAGTTTTAGCATGATTGGTTGTTCCAGGGAGTAATCCCCAAAAGCGTTCCAATGCTTCTTTTTTCTTTTGAGGAAGCATTGAAACAGCCTTACCTAAATCTTCCACTGTTCCAGTAATTCCCGGAATGTTTCCATTCGGAATAGGTCTTCTGAAATAAGCTAAATGCTTTTGTAAGCTTTCTAAAGCCCTCTTTTCATAGATGACGTTTTTCCGTTTTTTACTTTTACCCATTTTTTTCTTCCTTTCGTTTGTGCCTAAATAAAGGCGCGTATTACAAAAAATTGCTTATATATTATACCATATATTTACATAAAGTAAAAGAGTTTTCCTGTTTTTTATTGTTAATGTTAAGTATAGTAATTAATAATTTGGAGGTGAAAAGTGGGATTGGTAATGGCAAATCTTCGAAAAATTACCCTAAAATCGCACATCGCACCTCTCACTTCGCACTTCAGTTTTCAAAAACCAACGCTTTTGCAAACTACAATTTATCTGAATTTTTTCTAGTAACCTTAACCATTTTTTTTGCTTGTTCTTTTTGTTTGTCTAATGGTAACCATTGGTTAAAAGAACATACAAATTCTCCATATTTTGTTGAATCTTCTTGTTTTTCCTCATCCATAAAAAAAGCCCCCTTATAAAGTTTTATTTTTATAATGAGCTTTTTTATATTTTTTATTCATTCTAATTTATTTTTCTAAATACCCCTGCTACTTTTCCAAGTATTTTACAGTTTGGTACTATTATTGGATCCATTGTACTATTTTCTGGTTGTAATCTGATGTGGTCTTTTTCTTTGTAAAATGTTTTCACTGTTGCTTCTTCCCCTATTAATGCTACTACTATTTCGCCATTTCTTGCTATGTCTTGTTTTTTTACTAGAATATAGTCTCCATCTAATATTCCAGCTTCTATCATACTTTCTCCTCTAACTACTAACATAAAGCTTTCGCTATTTCCTACAAAGTCTATTGGTATAGGGAAAGTATCTGTTATATTTTCTACTGCAAGTATTGGTTCTCCTGCTGTTATTTTTCCTATCACAGGCACTTCTGCAAGTTCTTTTCCATTATATATTGGTTTTGGTTCTTCCTTTTTTCCACCTTTTAATAATTTTAAAGCTCTACCTTTTTGGTCTTCTTTTGATAAATAACCTTTTTCTTTTAATTTTGAAATATAAGTATGTACAGTTGCTGTAGAACTTAATCCAACAGCCTTTCCTATTTCTCTTACTGATGGCGGATATCCTTTATCATTTATTTGTTTTTCTATAAATTTTAATATTGCTTTTTCTCTTTTATTTAATTCATCTGAATTATTTTTTTTCATCTTACAACCACTCCCCAAAATTTTATTTATTCTAATAATATCACAAGTTCTTTTGTTTGTCAAACAAAAGTTTATGTTTTTTTATTTTAATCATACCAAGCAAATTCCCAGTCATTAAATCTTACTGTATCTCCTTCTTGTATGCCTTCTTGTTTTAGCGCATCTTCTATTCCTAAGTTACGTAATGTTTTTTGGAAATAATATAAAGATTCATTATCTTCTAAATTTACTCTTCCCATTAATCTATCTACTGCTGGTCCTTGTACAATGAATTCTCCATTTTCTTTTATTATTTCAAATTCATCTCTATCTTCTTTTAACGTATATACCATTCTTTCTTCACCATCTATTATTTCTTCTTTTGGTAAAGTTTTAATAACTTCAGATACATATTTAAATAATTCCTTTAGTCCTTCTCCTGTTGCAGCAGATACTTTAAATATTTTTATATTTTCTTTTTTAGCTAAGTTTTCTAAATCTTCATATAAAGTTTCATCCTGCATTGCATCTATTTTATTTGCCACTATTATTTGTTTTCTACTTGCCAATTTTTCACTATATTTTTTTAGTTCTTCATTTATTATTTTAAAATCTTCTACTGGTATTCTATCTTCTGAGCCTGATACATCTATTACATGAAGCAAAAGTCTTGTTCTTTCTATGTGTCTTAAAAATTTTAAACCTAATCCAACACCTTGGCTCGCTCCTTCTATAATTCCTGGTATATCTGCAATTACAAAACTTTCTCCATATTCAGTTTTTACTACTCCTAGGTTAGGCTCCAATGTTGTAAAATGATAATCTGCAATTTTAGGTCTAGCTGATGTAACCATTGAAAGTATTGTTGATTTTCCTACATTTGGGAAACCAACTAGTCCAACATCTGCAATTAATTTTAATTCTAAAATTACTTCCTTTTCTATTCCTTTTTCTCCACCTTGTGCAAAACGAGGAGCTTGTCTTGTTGCTGTTGCAAAATGTGAATTTCCTTTTCCTCCTCTTCCTCCTGGGAAAACAAGTTCACATTGCCCTTCTTCTGAAAGGTCAGCAATAACTTTTAAAGTTTCGGCATCCTTAATTACAGTCCCTCTTGGTACTTTTATATATAAATCCTCTCCAGATTTCCCAAAGCAACGATTACCGCTTCCATTTTCTCC
>CAMEUC010000105.1 GCA_945937855.1 uncultured Clostridium sp.
CAATTATTATTTTAAATAAAATAGATTTAAATGAAAATGCTGATACGGTTACGGAATTAAGTAATTTAGGAAAAGATATTATAAAAGTTTCTATACTAGAAAGAAAAGGAATTGAACAAATTTATGAAAAATTAACTGAAATGTTTAATATAAATGAAATTAGTTTAGATAATGGAAATATAATTACAAATATTAGACACAAACAGTTAATAGATTGTGCAAAACAAAATGCTAAAGAGGCAATTTGTGCATTAAAATCTAATTTGCCAGTTGATATAATAGCAATAAATATAAAAGAAATATTAGAAAATTTAGGAAAAATAACAGGGGAGAGCGTTTCAGAAGATATTATAAAAGAAATTTTTGCTAAATTTTGTTTAGGGAAATAAGATGTGAAAAGTTTGAAAAACAATTACAATTTTGGAGTTTTTAGCCAAAATTTAATTCTTTTCCAAACAAGTTTATGAATAGGAAGGAAATGAGATTAAATATGAAATATAATGCTGGAGATTATGATATCGCAGTTATTGGAGCAGGACATGCAGGCTGCGAAGCTGCACTTGCAGCTGCAAGAATGGGACAAAAAACATTACTTTTTTCTATAACTTTGGAAAATATAGCAAATATGCCATGTAATCCTAATATTGGTGGAACATCAAAAGGTCATCTAGTAAGAGAGATAGATAGCCTTGGTGGAGAAATGGGTAAAAATATTGATAAAACATTTATACAATCTAAGATGTTAAATAAATCTAAAGGTCCAGCTGTATATTCTTTAAGGGCACAAGCTGATAGAAAAAAATATCAACAAGAAATGAAACATACGCTTGAAAAACAGGAAAATTTGTACATAAAACAAGCAGAAATTGTTGATATAAAAGTAGAAGATAATCAAGTTGTGGCTGTAGAAACTAATATAGGGGCAATTTATAATGTTAAAGCAGTTGTAATTGCAACAGGAACATATTTAAAAGGAAAAATATATATAGGTGAAGTAAATTTTGAAAGTGGACCAGATGGTGTATTTCCAGCAAATAAGTTATCAAAATGTCTACAAAATTTAGGAATTGAGATAGTAAGATTTAAAACAGGAACACCTGCTAGAGTTAATAAAAATAGCATAGATTTTTCAAAAATGGAGATACAAAATGGAGATGACGAAATTGTTCCATTTTCTTTTGAAAATAAGAATTTACAAATCGAACAAGTCCCTTGTTATTTAACATATACAAATGCTAGAACACATGAAATTATAAGAAAAAATTTACATAGATCTCCTCTATATTCTGGACAAATAGAAGGAACAGGACCAAGATACTGTCCATCTATTGAAGATAAGGTTGTAAGATTTGCTGATAAAGAAAGACATCAAATTTTTATAGAACCAATGGGTTTAGATACAGATGAAATGTACGTTCAGGGTATGAGTTCATCACTTCCAGAAGATGTTCAAATTGAGATGTATAGAACAATTCCTGGTTTAGAAAATGTAGAGTTTACAAGACCGGCGTATGCAATAGAATATGATGCAATTAACCCACAGCAATTAAAATTATCTTTGGAATTAAAAAATATAAAAGGAATGTTTTTAGCAGGTCAAATAAATGGAACTTCTGGTTATGAAGAAGCTGCAGCACAAGGAATTGTAGCAGGAATAAATGCTGCAAGACAGCTTCAAGGAAAAGAACCTATAATTTTACATAGATGGGATTCTTATATTGGTGTTTTAATTGATGATATAGTGACAAAAGGAACAAATGAGCCTTACAGAATGATGACATCTAGGGCAGAATATAGATTGCTTTTAAGACAAGATAACGCAGACGAAAGATTAACAGAAATTGGGCATGAAGTGGGTCTAATTAAAGAAGATAGATACAATGAATTTAAAGCAAAAATGTTTAGGATAGAAAAAGAATTAGAAAGACTAAGAAACAGAATAATAAAACCAACTGAGGAAGTAAATAAATTTTTAGAAGAACATAATTCTTCACAAATATCAAATGGTATAAAAGAAATAGAATTATTAAAAAGATCTGAAATAAAATATGATGATTTAAAAATTATTGATAATGAAATACCGGAACTAAATAAAATAGATTCTGAGGAGGTAGAAATAAAAGCTAAATATGAAGGATATATAAAACTACAAATGGTACAAGTTGAAAAAATAAAAAAACTTGAAAACAAGCTATTACCAGAGGATTTAGATTATTTGAATTTAAAAGGTATAAGTTTAGAGGCAAGACAAAAATTAGATAGGTTTAGACCTAGTTCTATTGGGCAAGCTTCAAGAATTTCTGGTATTTCACCAGCAGATGTGTCTGTATTATTAATTTATTTGGAACAAAAAAAAGATAAAAAATAATAAGCAAAAGACGACCGCCAAATCTCGTCGTGGTTTGATTTTTCTTTTTTAGGCACCTCTAAGTAATCCCTACTTTGGATTTTCCTAAAAAAGAAAAATGAAAACCCCTGCGTTTGGCTACTTTTATAGTAAATAAATTAATTGTTTTGTAGGAGGAAAATATGGATTTTAATTCTTTTAAAGAGGAAATGAATATAGATTTAAATTTTTTATATATAAAATTAAATGAACGACAATTAAAAGTTTTTTATGATTATATGAATTTACTAATAGAAAAGAATAAAGTTATGAATTTAACAGGTATTACCGGGCCTAAAGAGATTATTTTAAAACATTTTATAGATTCTTTAACAGTATTAAAGTATATCAATGAAAATGATAGTGTAATAGATGTAGGAACTGGTGCGGGTTTTCCTGGAATACCATTAAAAATAGCTGAAGATTCCTTAGAAATAACATTATTAGATTCTTTAAATAAAAGAATTAATTTCCTAAATGAAGTAATAGAAAATATTAATCTAAAGAAAATTAAAACAATTCATGGAAGAGCAGAGGATTCTGGTCAGAATATTGAATATAGAGAAAAATATGATGTTGCAGTATCTAGAGCAGTTGCACCTTTAAATATTTTATTAGAATACATGTTACCATTTGTAAAAATAGGAGGAAAATGTATTTGTATGAAGGGTAGCAATTGTGCCGAAGAAATAGAAAATGCAAAAAATGCAATTGAAATTTTAGGAGGAAAAATAGAAAAAATAGAAAAATTTAATCTTCCAAATTCAGATAATAATAGAACAATTTTAATAATAAAAAAATTGAAAAAAACGGGTGGACAATATCCAAGAAAAGCCGGAATACCAACGAAAAATCCACTTTGAAACTTTGCTAAATGACAAAAAACAAGCTTGTTTCACAGAGAACTGTGAAACAATTTTTTATCCTAAAAATGAGGCTAAATAAAAATATAAGATAAATTGTAATTTGGAGGTGAGAGGTGAGAAGTGTGATTGGTAAGGGCAAATCTTCGAAGAAATCACCCGAAAATCACACCTCGCACTTCACACTTCAGTTTGCAAAAGCCAACGCTTTTGCAAACTACAATTTAAAAATATTAAAGAAATAAAACTTCAAAAACATTTCTTATTTTCATTGACATATTATAAAAAATTTTATATTATTAATATGTTAAATTTAGGAGGGATAAAATTGGCAAAAGTAATAGCAGTAGTTAATCAAAAAGGTGGAGTTGGAAAAACAACCACAACAGTTAATTTAAGTGCAGCTCTAGCAAAAAAAGGCAAAAAAGTGTTACTAATAGACGAGGATCCACAAGGAAATGCAACGAGTGGAGTTGGGGTAAGTAAAAATCAAGAAAAATCAATTTATGATGTTATAATTAATGAAACAGAACTAGAAGAAACAATAGTAGAAAGTAGTATAAAAAAACTATATGTTTGTCCTTCTAACATTAATTTAGCAGGAGCAGAAGTTGAATTAGTACCAATGATGGCAAGAGAAAATAAACTAAAGGCAAAAATAGATTTAATAAAAGATAAATTTGATTATATTTTAATAGATTGCCCTCCATCATTAGGTTTACTTACAATAAATGCTCTTACTGCATCTGATTCGATAATAATACCAATACAATGTGAATATTATGCATTAGAAGGTGTTGGACAACTTATGAATACAGTAAATTTAATAAAACAACAGCTAAATAAAGATTTGTATATTGAAGGTGTTGTACTTACAATGAATGATGCAAGAACAAACTTATCAAATCAAGTTATTAGTGAAGTAAAAAGATACTTTAAAGATAATGTATACAAAACAGTAATACCAAGAAATGTAAAACTAAGTGAAGCGCCAAGTTATGGTATGCCAATAACAACATATGCACCTCTTTCTAAAGGAGCAAGATGTTATGAAAAACTTGCAGGTGAAGTAATAAAAACAAAGAAAAATTAATATAGGGGGAAACGAAAATGGCAAAAATGACAGGATTAGGAAAAGGATTAGATGCATTATTTTCAGTAAATAATGTAGAACCTGTAAAAGAGGAAATACAAGAGGGAGAAGTAATACAAAGCTTAAAATTAATAGATGTAGAACCAAATAGAAATCAACCAAGACAACAATTTAATAGTGAAAAAATTGATGAACTAGCAGAATCTATTAAAGAATATGGAGTAATACAACCAATAATCGTAAATAAAGAAGATGACCATTATAAAATAGTAGCAGGAGAGAGAAGATGGAGAGCTGCTAAAAAGGCTGGTATTAGTGAAATTCCTGCAATTGTAAGAGCTTATACTGAACAAACAAATAAAGAAATCGCTTTAATAGAAAACATCCAAAGGGAAGATTTAAACCCAATTGAAAAAGCAGTAGCAATGAAAGAATTATTAGAAAAATATCAATTAACACAGCAACAATTATCTGATAAATTGGGGATAAGTAGAAGTGGAATTGCAAATACTATAAGAGTATTGAATTTAGATGAAAGAGTTATAGAATTAGCTAAAGCAGGTAAGTTAACAGAAGGTCATTGCAGAGCTTTACTTAGAATAGAAGATCCAGATAAACAATATGAAACTGCCAAATATATGATAGAAAGTGGAGACAGTGTAAGAGAGGCAGAAAAACAAATAATCGCAAAACAAACAAAAGGAGAAAAAACTGTCAAAAAAACAAACAATACAAGATATAATGCATTATATAGAGATATAGAAGATTCTTTTAGAAGTTTTTTCGGTTCAAAAGTTAAACTAAATGCAGGAAAAAGATCTGGGAAAATAATAATAGAATATTCATCAAATGAAGAATTAGCAAGGCTTTTAGAAATTGTAAAATAAACGAAAAATTGTAATTTGTGCGAGTAATTGTTTTATTGAAGATATATAAAGACGTCCGCC
>CAMEUC010000106.1 GCA_945937855.1 uncultured Clostridium sp.
AAACATGGTATGATAATGAATAATGTCCACCATCCATCAAAAAATATATTAATACTTGTTATTCCAAGTGCATTTCCTCCTATTATTAATCCAATAACAATTAAAACTATTCCCCATAACACATTTCCAAATTTTTTCATTATTTATTTTCCCCCTTTTTATTTAATACCCATTTATTGTTTGGATTTTCTTCTAATAACATTAATGCTTGAAATTCATAAGATAGTAAGTCTTGTATTTGGTTATCTGTTAATTTAATAGTACCATTTGCTACTAATGTAGCGATACCATGGCAGAAAATCCACATTTTTGTATGAAAATCCTTTATGTCTTCTTCTTTTAATTTTGCGCTTATCTTTATCAATTTCTCAATTTCTTTATAATCTTTTCCATTTTTTGCAACAAATGCATCAGGTGTTAAACCTGTATCAGACATAAATAAAGTCTGAAATAATTTTTTCTCTTTTTGGGCAAATTTTATATAATTTATTCCAACTTGTTTATATTTCGGTATTCCTTCTACCATATTATCTAATAAAAATTTGTAAAAATATTGTTCTATTTTCGTATATAGCTCTTTTTGCATTTCTTCTACATTTTCAAATTGATAATATATTGGTCTGATTAAACATTTTAACTTGTTTGCCAATTCTCTATTACTTAATTTTTCCATACCATCTTGTCTTACAATTTCAAATGCAGCATCTAATATCATATCTTTTGAAATTTTAATTTTTGTTGGCATTGCTTTCCTCCTTTTTTGAATTTTATAATATTGTATCACTTAATACATTATTTGTATATAGTTTTTTAAAATTTTAAGTTCTAATATTCAATAAACTTTTGTGTTATAAATACTTTATCTAATGTATTTTGTTTTACAGCATTAATTATTATGTCTGCAAGGCTATTTAAATTTTTCTCAATATACCTTTGTAATTCTGCATTATCTAATAGTAATTCATGGCATATTTCTTTATATAATTCATTTATAATATTCTCAATTTCTACTTTATCTTTATTCTCAAACATTAAATATATTTCATTTAGTTCTTCTGTAGAAATCGTTAAATCACGCATATCCCTTTTTACACATCTACTATATCATTTTCTGTGAGCACTTGTTCTTCATATGCCGCTTCTATTAAAGTTTTAAAATAATTTCGTTCATCTAAATTTTCTCTTTTTATTTTACTTATAACTTCAATCTCATTCATAATCTCCACCTTCTTCTATATAGTCTATAGGCTTTCCACTTAGTAAATTTTCTCTCATTTTATACATAACTGTTCCTGATAAATATTCAAGATCTCCTTGGCAAATTCCATCAAAAGATTTCTTCATAAACTCTATGAGCTCATCATCTGTAATTAAATCCATTGTTTCATTTTTGTATTCATAAAACATCTCTATCAATTCATATAAGGTTTCAGCATAGTTTTCTTTATTTATATATGGTGAATCACAAAATTCTTTTATTAATTTATCTATTATTCCTTCCCTAAATTCAATTCTGCCTGTTTCTTTTAAAGTTTCTTTTCTTCTTTCTAATAAATTATTTATTTGATCATCTGATAATATTAATCCATATTGGGTTGTATATTCATTGCATTTCTTTATATTAGCAATTTCAATTTGTTTTCTTTTATTTACTATTTCTAAATAAGACTCTTCCATTTTCAACACCTCTTATTTTATATAACACAATAATAGAGAAAAAAACAGTCTTGAATTTTTTGCAATTTTGTGGTATAGTAAGTATAGTAAATAGAAAGGGAAATACTTAGGTATAATAGTATTTCCCTTGTTTGTGTATATACTTTTATTTTATTGGATGTAATTCTATATATCCTCTTTCTCCTCCATCATATCCTTCCACACTATTTAGATTATATATGAAGCTCACTTTATAATCTCGACTTAATTTGCTATTTATATTTTCACATTATAAAAATATCATTGGACTGCTATTAGTGTTTTTTATTTACTTTATTATATTTTGCTATCTCTTTGAATTTGTTTCTTTTCTCTTTTAAATAGCTTTCGCTATCATTATTATACTTTGCTTCATTTTGTAATTTAATATAGGAATTAAACCTATCCTGTGATAACTCTCCATTTTCTATTGCTTCTAATATTTTACAACCTGGTTCATTTGTATGAGTACAATCTGAAAACTTACATTTTCCTAAATATTGTTCTACATCTTTAAATGTTTTATCTAATCCTTCAGTTACTTCCCACATTCCTAATTCTCTCATTCCTGGTGTATCTATAATCATTGCTCCATTGGGTAGCATAATTAAATTCCTTGATGTTGTTGTATGCCTTCCTCTAGAATCTTCTTCCCTAATTTCAGATGTTTTCATTATTTCTTTACCATACAAAGTGTTTACAAGAGTAGATTTCCCAACACCAGATGAGCCTAGAAATACAATCGTTTTTCCTTTTTCAAAATATTTTCTAATATTTTCTATCCCTTCTCCTGTTTTGCAGCTTATCGCATAAATATCTACTCCTATTGCTATACTTTCTACCTGGTTTATATAACTTGTGTAATCTTCCACTAAATCTCTTTTGGTAAGAATAATAACGGGAATTCCTCCAGATTGCCAAGATAACGTTAAATATCTTTCTAGCCTATGCAAGTTAAAATTATCATTTAGAGATTGCATTATAAACACATAATCAAAATTTGCTGCAACAAGTTGTTCATGTTGTTTATGTAATTCATGATTTTTGTCACTCGAAGATGCCACTCTTGAAAATGAGCTTTCCCTTCTTAATGTTTCCGTTATCATACTTTCTCCATTTTCATTCCATTCAATTAATACAAAATCTCCTGTTGTTGGATAAACTGAATTTGGATTATCATAAAAACATCCTCTTTTAATTTTTGCAAATCCACTTCCCTTATCACATACAATTTCATATCTTTCTTTATGTGTAGCTATTATTCTTGCTGGAATTTTTCCATTGCTATTATCTCTTATTAAATTTTCTTTAAATCCATAATCTTTTATAGTCATTTTATTTTCCTCCATCTTAACTGAAATTTCTTTAATTAAGATACTTCGGAATCCATTTTCAACTTAATATTTTTCAAAAAGTTTCTCCTTATTATACATATTTTTATTTTAAAATGATTAAACAAGCTCTTTTTTATCATAATGAATTGTAGTTAAAATCATAAATGCTATTGTAATTCCAATTGATAATAATACCATTAAAGGGTTGATAGCTACATTTACAATTACATTTCGAATATCTGCCAACGTAAATACTGATATATATTTTAAAAATTCTGTGCTTTCTCCCATTTCTGATATGATTTTTAAAAAGTAACTTGCAAATACAATTCCTAAACTTATTCCTATTGTTTTCTTAGTTTTATGTGTGAAGGTTGATAAGAACAGACATAATGCAAATATAACTATTGAAGAAAACAATGGTGTTATACTTAGTAATAAATAAGATTTTTTATCAAAATCACCACTCAAGTCTAATCCTATAAAATTAAATATTCCAACAGTTAGTACCATTAAAACAATATATATAAATCCACATAATATTTTATTAATTGCAATCTTTTTTCTTGTTACTGGAACACTATTTAAATATTCAATTGTTTTATCACTTTCTTCTTTTAATAAAATGTTCGAACCTAGAATTCCACTATAAATTCCTGTAATTAAAAGAACAAAGACAAATCCTTCTGTTTTTAGCCAGCCAAAAGCTGTATCTATACTTGAAATGTCCATATTAAATGCTTTTAACATTTCTTCCGGAAATATCTTCATCATTTCATCCATCATTTGTATATTCTCACTATTTATAATAGATGGATATACTAGGAATACTACTAAGAATAATATTATTAAAATAGATGTCCAAATAATAAAACTTTTTAAATTTATTTTCATTTCTCTTTTAAACATTTTCATTTTCCTTTCTATTGATAATAGTGTAAGAACATATCTTCTAGTGTTGCTTCTTCAATTAAAATTCTATCAATTTTATATTTTGCAAGTTTCTTAATTAATTCATCATGTGATAAATTATTTCCAAATTTAATGGTATTTCCATCTCTAGAAACAATCTTTACTTTTAAATTTTTCTCTATTTCTTCTATTTGTTCTGATGTTACAGTAACAAATGTTAGATTTCTATTAGATATTTCGTCTATTTTTTCAACTTTTATTAATTTTCCATCTTTTATAATTCCAACTCTATCACATATTTTAGACACTTCACTTAGAATATGTGTTGAATAAAATACGGTATTTCCCTTTGATTTTTCTTCTTTTAATAAATCGTAAAAAACATTTTGCATAATTGGATCTAGGCCGCTTGTAGGCTCATCTAAAATTAGTATTTTAGGTTCGTGCATAAATGCTAAAATAATGCCTAATTTCTTTAAATTTCCTAATGATAAATCTTCTATTTTCTTTTTCTCATCTAATTGTAGTCTTTGGACTAATTCTGTTCTTCTATTATGGATATCTTTTTTGTAGAAACTTTCGTGATAATCTAGCATCTCTTTTACTGTTAAATCATCATACAAATAAATTTCACTTGGCAAATATCCTATTTTTTCTTTTATTTCTACATCATCTTTATTAAACTCTTTATTCTCAATTAAAACTTTTCCTCTTGTTTTATTAATTAAATTCATAATTGAACGAATTGTTGTAGATTTTCCTGCTCCATTTGGTCCAATAAATCCAAATATTTCTCCTTCTTCTAATTTTAAAGATAGATTTTCTACACCTTTTATTTTGCCATAATACTTTGTTAAATTCTGAATTTCAAGAATGTTTTTCACCATAAAATTCTCTCCCTATTAATTATTTTTCTCATTATTGTATTCTTTCAAAGCATTTATTTTCAAGTACGTTATTATTTTAAAACAGTTAGCTGTAATTATCAAGTAAAAATCAAAAATAAAATATTAAAAATCAAAAAATTATACATGTTTTAAAAACATATATAATTTTCTAAAAAGTAAAGTGTGGACACTGGGAGATGTGGCACCACGCATAAAAGCAGATAATTAGCGAGGCTAACTATCTGCTTTTATATTAACTTTAGCAGTAAACCCCCAGCTATGCTGGGGGCGTCAGAAAACTTATAG
>CAMEUC010000107.1 GCA_945937855.1 uncultured Clostridium sp.
GATGCCGTCTTGCTGTAACATATCCAGAAATAGCAAGAATGCAAACAAGAGCATTGATGGAAGCTGCAATTGAAGTTAAAGAAGAAGATGGATATGATATAGTTCCTGAAATAATGATTCCATTAGTTGGAGAAAAGAAAGAATTAAAATATGTTAAAGATATTGTTGTAGAAACAGCAGAACAAGTGAAAAAAGAAAAAGGCTCAGATATGGAATATCACATTGGTACAATGATTGAAATCCCAAGAGCTGCAATAACAGCTGATGAAATAGCAGAAGAAGCAGAATTCTTCTCATTTGGAACAAACGACTTAACTCAAATGACATTTGGTTTCTCAAGAGATGATGCTGGAAAATTCTTAGGAGATTACTATGCTAAGAAAATATATGAATCAGATCCATTTGCTAAAATAGATCAAACAGGTGTTGGAAAATTAGTAAAAATGGCAGTTGAATTAGGAAGAACTACAAGACCAAATATTAAACTTGGCATATGTGGTGAACACGGTGGAGAACCATCGAGTGTTGAATTCTGCCATAATGTTGGATTAACATATGTATCATGCTCACCATTTAGAGTTCCAATTGCTCGTTTAGCAGCAGCACAAGCAGCAATTAAAAATCCAAGAGCATAATAACAATATAATGAAACAGCTAACCTAACGGTTGGCTGTTTTATTGTTAACAATCTTTGGGTTGTTTTTTTTGTTAATATATGGTAAAATTTTAAAGTAAAAACAAATGAGGTGAATTGTATGGGATTTTTTGATAAATTAAAAAATGGTTTAGGAAAAACTAGAAATAATTTTAACGAAAAAATTAATAATGTGTTTAGTAGTTTTAGGAAGGTTGATGAAGAACTTTTAGAAGAACTAGAGGAAACTTTAATTATGTCTGATATTGGAGTTGATACGTCAGTAGAAATAATTTCAAGATTAAGAGAAAAAATAAAAAAAGAAAAAATAGAAGATGAAGAAGGAGTAAAAAAAGCACTAAAAGAAGAAATGCAAAAGATTTTAGATGAAGTAGATAATTCTCTAAAATTAAATACTACACCATCTGTTATATTAGTAGTAGGAGTAAATGGAGTTGGAAAAACAACTACTATTGGAAAAATTGCTAATAAACTAAGATTAGAAGGCAAAAAAGTTATAGTGGCAGCAGCAGACACTTTTAGAGCAGCAGCAGTTGAACAACTAGAAATATGGGCAAAAAGAGCAAATGTAGATGTTGTAAAAAAGGAAGAAGGCGCAGATCCAGCATCTGTGGTATATGATGCGATAAAAAAAGCAAAAGAAACAAATGCAGATGTTTTAATTTGTGATACTGCTGGAAGATTACATAATAAAAAATATTTAATGGATGAACTTTTAAAAATAAATAAAGTTATTATTAAAGAATTGCCAGAAGCTTCAAAAGAGACATTAATGGTAATTGATGGAACAACAGGTCAAAATGCAATAGAACAAGTAAAGGCATTTAGAGAAACGGTAGATTTAACAGGTTTAGTGCTTACAAAATTAGATGGTACTGCAAAAGGTGGAGTAGTTATTGGAATAGTACATTCAAATAAATTACCAGTTAAATTTATTGGCGTTGGAGAAAAAATAGACGACATGGAAATTTTTAACTCTGCTGATTTTGTAAATGCTATTATTTAGATTTGATTAAATTAAAGCATAAATAATATAATGTTTATGAATTGTAGGGGGCAGGGTTCCACCCCTGCCTGCAAAATAATGGAGGTAAACATGAAAAATAAAAAAAGAGTAATATTTGTAATATGTTTATTAATAATATTTGCGTTATATATGTATATATCAATAAGAGGTGAATATTTGCAGATATTAGGTATTGGGGAAAAATATGTAGAAATATTTAAAGAAAATTTAAAACAAAGAATATTTATATTTACTTTTGGATTTATTTTTGCCTATATTGCAACATACATTACAACATTGTTTATAAAAAAAGGTCTAAGAAAATTCTTTGAGGAAGATAAAAAAGAAATGCCAAAACTTCCAAATAAATCTATAGCATTGCTTTTGGGTATCTTAGCTGGTATGTTTTTAAATTATACTATTACAGAAAAGGCAATTTTAGCATTTAACAGTGCTTGGTTTGCTCAATCAGATCCAATCTTTAATTTAGATATTGGATATTATATATTTCAAAAACCATTTATTGAAACAGCCATATTATATTTAATAGGAGTAGTAGCAGTTCTATCACTTTATATAGCAACATATTATATTATTGTATTTAATAAATTCTTTGATACAGGTATTAGCATGGATACTTTAAAGCAAAATGCATTTATAAAACAATTAATAGTAAATGCAACAATTATTATAATATTAATTTCGGTATTTACTGTAATAAGAATTCAAGATACAGTTTTTGATGAATTTATAACAGTAGGAGAAAATATTAAGCTAAATGGGGCTGGATTAGTTGATGTGACAGTTAGAGTATGGGGATACAGAATATTTGCAGCTGTAATAATAATTTGTTTAATTTTTTCCTTAATATATTTAAAAAAGAAACAATATAAAAAAATGAGTTTATCTATTGCAACAATTCCAATTTATTTATTAGTTCTATTTTTTGTAATGCTTGGTGTAGACCTTATATATGTAAATTCGAATAAATTGGATAAAGAAAAAGATTATATAGGTTATAATATTGAATACACAAAAAATGCATATGGAATAAATACGGAAGAAATAGAAATAGAAAGTAGTGGAACAATAACAACAGAAGACATTAATCAAAATAAAGATGTAATCGATAATATTAATATATTAAATGAGGAAACTGTTTTAACAAACTTGGAGACATATCAAACAAATTTAGGATATTATACATATCAAAATACAAAAGTTGGAATATATGAAATTGATGGTAAAAAAACACTAGTATATGTTAGTCCAAGAGAAATACTAAGTAATGAATCAAGAACATATAATTCAAAAACTTATGAATATACCCACGGATATGGTGTAATTGTTACATCTGCTTCAAAAACAGATGGGTCAGGACATTTAGACTATATAAAAAGTGGATTTGTTGAAACAGACGAAGGAATAGTATTAACACAACCAAGAATTTATTTTGGATTGCAAACAAATACAAGTATAGTAATAAATAAGGACAAAACAGTAGAATATGATTATCCATTAACAAGCACAACCAATAGTTATAATACTTATGATGGAAAAGCTGGATTAACTCTAAATTTCTTAGATAGATTAATATTAGGAATAAAGGAAGGAAACCTAAAACTTGCTTTTTCAGAAGATACAACTGGAAACAGTTCAATAATTACAAGCAGAAATATAATAGAAAGAGCAAAAACAGTTATGCCATATTTAATATATGATGAGAATCCATATATGGTTGTAACAGACGATGGCAAACTAGTTTGGGTATTAGATGCATATACAGCTTCTAAGCAATATCCATACTCACAAAAAACAAATATAGAGTTTTCAGACGGAACTACCAAAGAAATTAACTATATCAGAAATTCTGTAAAAGTATTAATAAATGCTTATGATGGAACAATGAAATTCTATATAACAGATAGAACAGATCCTATAATAATGGCATACTGGAATATGTACTCTGAATTATTTGAGGCACCAGACGAAAAATTACCAGAAGATATAGCGGAGCATATAGTATATCCTAAATTCCTTTATGATGTACAAGCAGAATTGCTAGAAATTTATCATGATGTACAAGCTGAAGTCTTATATAGAGCAGATGATATTTGGTCTGTTGCAACAGAAAATACAAGTAAAGTTACAAGTTTAAATGGAACACAAATAGATAGTTATTATACAATGGTGAAAACAGTTGATAGCCAAGATGCAGAACTAGGGCTTGTGATACCATATACTATTAGAGGAAAACAAAATATAAACTCATATTTAGTTGGAATCTACGATAATGAAAACCAAGCATCAAAATTAACAGTTTATAAATTTAAAACAGATACAGCAATACTTGGAACAATACAATTAGATACATTAATAGAACAGGATGAGAAAATATCAAAAGAAATAGAAGCACTAAATGTTACTGGAAGTAAAATAACTAAAAATATAATTGTAGTACCAATTAATAATACTTTGCTATATGTAGAGCCAATTTATCAACTGATGCTAAATGAAAAAAATCAAGAACCAGTGCCAATTCTTAAGAAAGTAGTAGTAGCATCTGGAAATAAAGTCGCAATTGGAAACAACTTAAATGAAGCACTAAATAACTTATTATCACAAGAAGCGGTAAGTATAGAGGTAGAAACAAATGACTTAGATGCGTTAATTTCAGAAATAATAAAAGCAAATCAAAACCTAGAAGAGTCAAACCAAAGCAATAACTGGGAAATGATAGGAAGAGACATGGCAAAACTACAATCATTAATAAAACAATTAGAAGAAACATATGAACCACCAGAAAAAGATGAAGAAGAAAAAACAAGCATAATAAAAGACATAGTAAACAATATAGAAAATAATTCATAAAAAACTATTGCATATTTTGGAAAATTATAGTAAAATAAATATGTTCTGAAAGAACAAACCTTTTACTTAGCTTAAAGAATATCCGACTTTTTGTTCAGTTTAAGGCAATATTAGAAATAGGAGGAATAAAAATGACAAAGGAAAGAAAACAAGAAATCATTAATGAATTTAAAAGAGAAGAAAACGATACTGGTTCTTCAGAAGTTCAAATCGCTCTTTTAACAGAAAGAATTAATGAATTAACAGAACACTTAAAAGTTCACAAAAAAGATAATCACTCTAGAAGAGGATTATTACAAATGGTAGGTAAAAGAAGAAACTTACTAAACTACTTAGCTAAAAAAGACTTAAATAAATATAGAGAAGTAGTAGAAAAACTAAATTTAAGAAAATAAAAACTAAAAGGCGGATATTATTTCTCCGCCTTTTAATCTTAAAAAACAATTATTTAAAATAAGAAAATTGTAGCCGCACGCAGGGGATTATATATTTTAAAAGCGAATTTCCTCGTGGGGACCGCCGTGGGCTGTTAAAGGC
>CAMEUC010000108.1 GCA_945937855.1 uncultured Clostridium sp.
TATTGCTTTGTTAGCATAATCTCTAACATTTTCTTTTTCACCAACATCTGCAGACATTATATTTTTTATATTTTTCTCTACACCCTTTTCATCTAAAGGTCTTCTTTGATTAAATGGACGATTTTGGTTACTAAAATTATTGTTATTCCTGTTATCTCTATTAAAAGGTCTGTTATTTCTTCCATCTCTGTTATATGGCCTATTTTGATAATTACTGTCTCTATTATATGGTCTGTTTTGATTATTGAACGAATTATTATCTCTGTTATATTGTTTATTCTGGTTATTAAACGAGTTATTATTTCTTAGTTCTTTATTATATGGTCTATTTTGATTTCCAAGATTATTATTTCTAGCATTATATGGTTTAACTTGGGGGGTATTTTCTTCCTGTCTAATATCATTTTCTTTTTTTACAGTACTATTTTCTACCTTTTTTTCTGGAGCAACTGGCATTTCTATTTCTTCTGATTTTTCTGTTGCTTTTTCTTTCACATTTGTTTTTGTTTCTTCTTTTTTAGGCATTCCAAATAATTCACTAACAGTAAGTGGTTTTACTTGTTTATTTCTATACACAATGTTATAGTCTTTTTTTCTTTCATTTTCAACAAATCCAACACCTTTTTTAGAAATTTGAGTGTTTTTGTTTTTATCATCTTTATCTTCATCGTTCTCCATTATAACTTGTCTTCTTATAATTACTGGAGCGCTGTTTTTTTCTGAACTTTCCCTTTTTATTTTTTCAAAACTTTCTTCCAGTTTTTTTGCATCATTTTCTTCTAAAATACTTAAATGATTTTTTATATCAATTCCTAATTCTTTTGCTCTTTCTACAGCTTCTTTACTACTTATTCCAATTTTTTTTGCTAATTCATGTACTTTCATTTTACTCATATTATATCACCCCCACATTTTTTACTATTAGTTGTTTTCTTCGCTTTTCTTTTTTTCAATAATTACACCCCTTATACAATCACAAAGTTCATCATTTATTTTTAAACCTAGTATTTTTTCCGTTTTTTTTGCTTTTATAGCCTTTTCTAAGCATTGTTCATCATAGCATATATAAGTTCCTCTACCCTCTGCTTTTCCAGTTTTGTCAACAAAAAATTCTCCATCTTTATTTAAGACTAGTCTTAATAATTCTTTTTTATCTTTTTTTAAATTACAACCCATACATGTTCTTTGAACGATTTTTCTCATTATTCTTCATTTCCTTCTTCTTTTTCTTCATTTTCCATCTTTTCATTATATTCTAGTAATTGTCTAAATTGTGATTCACTTTTTATATCTATTTTCCATTTTACAAGTCTCGCAGCCAATCTTGCATTTTGTCCAGATTTTCCTATCGCTAAAGATAATTGGTCATCTGGTACAATTACTTGTGCAAATTTTTCTTCTTCTTTTACATCTACTGCCATTACTTGTGCAGGAAGTAATGCTGCAGAAATAAATGTTGCAGGATCTTCACTCCACTCTATAACATCAATTTTTTCCCCATTTAATTCATTTATAATATTTTGTATTCTTATTCCTTTTTGACCAACACAAGAGCCAACAGGGTCAATATCAGGATTTGTAGAATATACTGCTACTTTACTTCTATTTCCAGCATCTCTAGATACACTTTTTATTTCTATTAATCCTTCATATATTTCTGGTATTTCAAATTCAAACAACTTTCTTACAAAATCAGGAGCAGTTCTTGAAACCAATACTTGTGGAATACCCTTTAATCCCTTTTCTACACTTAATACATAAGCTTTTATTTTATCATTTACTTTGTATTTTTCTGTAGGAATTTGTTCTTTTAAAGGCATAATTCCTTCTAGTTTTCCTAAATCTAATACTACAGTTCCACCTTCTGCTTTTTGAACTATTCCAGAAACAATCTCTCCTTTTCTGTCATTATATTCTGTAAATATCATGTTTCTTTCTACTTCTCTTATTTTTTGCATAATTACTTGTTTAGCTGTTTGAGCAGCTATTCTTCCAAAATCTTTAGGAGCTAGTTCTATGTTTATTATATCTCCTACTTCTGCCTTTTTATCATATTTTTTTGCCAATTCTTCGCTTATTTGTAAATTATCATTTTCTACATTTTCTACAACTTCTTTTTGGCTGTATACATGTATTTGTCCTGTAGATTCCTCCATTACAACTTTCACATTTTCTGCAGAATCGAAATTTTTCTTATATGCAACTACTAATGCATCCTCTATAGATTTTAGTAAATATGCTTTTTCAATTCCTCTTTCCTTTTCTAATTCATCCATTGCCATAACTAATTCTTTATTGTCAATTGTTTTCATTTTTATACCTTCCTTTCTACCATTTATAAATTGTTTTTATTTGCGAAATGTTTTTTCTATTTAAAACCATTTCATTATTTTCTGCTTCAAGAACTATTTCATCATCATTAAAGCTCTTTAGTTTTCCTACATGTTGCTTGCTATTATTTATAGGCTTAAATAATCTTACTTGTATTTCTGTTCCAATATTTTTTTCAAGATGTTTATCTTTTTTTAGTACTTTTTCTATTCCGTGTAGACGATACCTCTAAAAAATATTGTTCTTTTATATAATCTGCAGTATCTAACAAGTCTGTTATTTCATTATTTACTTTTTCACAATCATCAAGTGAAATGCCTTTATCACTATCAATATATATCCTTAAAAAGTAGTCTTTTCCTTCTTTTATATATTCAACATCATATAACTCATAGCCAAGATTTTCTATCTGTTTAATTATTAATTTTTCTATTTTACTTTCTATATTAGTCAATATTTGTCTCCTTTTCAAAACTTAAGAGTGGGAAGCTTCCCACTCTTAATGTCCATTTTTATTTGCTTAATTATTATACAAAATTTTTCCAGTATTTGCAATAGTTTTAAGAATATTTCTTAAATTTTTTCGAAAAATATTATTATGAATCAGATTTTAGAAAATAAAAAAACAAAAAAACTAAATAAAAGACTATATTCTTTCCAATTTTTTATATTCTGCTTTATAATTCTATTTTTTATTATATATCTATTTTGGCAAAAATATTCAGAAAATAATACAAAAAAGATGTCTGAATCCATAATCAAAAATTATAATATAACTCGTCTGTATTCTAATAATGTAGGCAGCAATATAAAAGCTAATGATAATTTAGTTTCAATAGTTGGGACAATAGAAATACCCAAAATTAATATTTCTTACCCAATTTTTTCGAGCTATTCTGATGAACTTTTAAAAGTTTCTGTATGTAAATTTTATGGACCAGATATAAATACCATTGGCAATTTTTGTATTATTGGTCACAATTATAATACATCTGATTTTTTTAGTAAATTATTTTTACTTGAGTTAAAAGATATTATTAATATTTATGACTCCAATAGAAACAAGCTTTCATATGAAGTATATGAGAGTTACGAAGTTGAACCAGATAATTTAAGTTATTTATCTCAAGAAACTAACCGGTGAAAAAGAAGTAACATTAATTACATGTAATAACTCAAATCGGAAAGAGGCTTATTATAAAGGCAAAAGAAAAAAGGTAAGTAAACTTACCTTTTTTATATATTATTCTTTATAATCTCTAATTTTTTTGTATGCATATATTGCAGAAGCTGCAAATATCACTATAAATATAGCTGATGAATAATCTTCAATACCTGTATATGGAGTTGTTGTTGGTGCATTTTTATTGCTATTTACTCCATCAGTACTTAAGTTTTGGTTTTTATTTTGATTTTCTAACTCACCTGATTCAATCTCTTCAGGAGTTTGGTTCTCTTTAATTGTAGTATTATTATTTGTTTTTAATTCATTTAGGTCATCTAAAACACTTGTTGCAAAAGTTGTATTTGCAACAGCTACTACTGTTAAAATTGCTATTATACTTATTACTATTTTTTTCATATTATTACCTCACTTACATTAAACACTTATATATACTTTACTACAAATTTTGATTTTTTTCAAGTCTTTTTTATTATTTTTTTATTTTTTTTGTTTTTTATTCATTTTTATATTCTTTTTAATCTTTTAATAAGTTTTTTCCATCTTTTATATAGTTCCAGCCAGAAAAGATTGTTGCGATTACAGATACAAACATAAATGTAGTTGATAAAATATTAATTATTAAATTATATCCCGTTAGTTTTGTATTTATAAAAGCCGCGAACGCATTTACATCTAGCAAACTTAATATTATAGCTATCATTTGAGTGACTGTTTTTAATTTACCCCAAATATTTGCAGCTATAACTTGTCCACCTTTCTCTACTGCAACTAGCCTATAACCTGAAACAACAAACTCTCTAGCTAGTACTATAATTGGTATCCATGCTGGTAATTTGTTGAATTCTACTAAAATAAGCATTGTAGACAATACTAAAATTTTATCTGCAAGTGGATCTGCAAATTTTCCGAAAGTTGTTATTTGATTATTTTTTCTAGCTAATTTTCCATCTAAATGGTCTGTGAAAGATGCAATTATAAAAATTAGGTTTATTATCCAATATGTTATTGGTATATTTAAAAATGTGCCTTGAATGTTTAAAAGGGATATTATAACCATTATTGGTACAAGTATTATTCTAAATATTGTTAATTTATTTGGTAAATTCATATATATTCCTCCAATTCATTTTTTCGGTTATTATTATAACATATAAAATATATTTGTACCATAATTTATAAAATTTTTTTATTTCATCAGGCTCCTTTTTATCAAATTGCAAAAATAAATTAGGAAATTTACCAATTAACATAGTTTTTTTATGATGTAATGAATTAGTTCTTTTAGAAAAAAAAGATTGATCAATAGGTAAAGTTTTTTTAGATAATTTTGATTATTTTTCTCACACATATTATTTCTGCAACTGCTTTGATATAATTGCTCTGCTCTCCCCCTGAATATCCAACACATTTAAAGCCTGTTCCACAGATATCTTCATATTTTCCATCAAGCTTTTTACATTTTTTATAGTTGCGCATAATGCTTTCTCATTCGCATATTTTTCTACTACATCTCCCATATGCTCACGTCCTTTCTCAGTTTCTTTAAAATGTT
>CAMEUC010000109.1 GCA_945937855.1 uncultured Clostridium sp.
ATTTATTATTTTTAAAGCTAATGATGGTCCAATTCCAGTTAATGTTTCAAGTTCAGTTTGTGTTGCTGTATTTATATTTACTAAATTTATATTTGAATTTGTCTCTTCTATTATAATATTTTCCCCAATATCATCTTCAATATAATTTTCTTTTTTTTCATCTGTAAAACTAGGAATATATATTTTTTGTCCATCAGATACTACATAAGCTAAATTAATTTTACTAGTGTCTGCATTTTCAGTTGTTCCTCCTGCCGCTTCTATCGCATCTACTAACCTTGCTCCTTCTTCTATTTTTATTATTCCAGGATTTTTTACTTCTCCGGTTATATGCAATATTATAATATTTTTTTCTTCTGGTATTTTATTTTCTTCTACTTCTATATATACATTTTCTTGTATTACCTTCTCATAATCTTTTTCTCTTATATAATTATAAATACAATAAATTATAATTAATAATACTATTATCCCTAAAATAATCACTTTTTTTAAATTTTTCATGTTTCCTCCTATTTTTTATTGTTTTTTTTACATTTTTAATATATATTTATAGTGGTGATTTAATAATGAAAAAAATTTTTTATACAATTTTTATGTCTATTATTTTATTAGTGGTGTTGAGCCCAAATCTTTTAGCTACAACTACTCCAGATTTTTCTTTAAATTCTGCAGCTGCAGTTTTGTATGATGCATCCTCGCGGACAAATTTTATATGAAAGAAATAGTGAAGAAAAAATGTACCCAGCAAGTCTTACAAAAGTTTTAACTGCTATAGTTGTAATGGAACATTGTAATTTAGATGACCCTGTTACTGTTAGCCAAACCGCTATTGATAGTATTGAATATGGTTATATTACAGCTAATTTAAGAGCAGGCGAAACATTTACCGTAGAAGAGCTTTTAAATATTTTAATTGTTTCTTCTTCAAATGATGCTGCTTTAGTTCTAGCTGAGCATGTTAGTGGTTCAGTAGAAGATTTTTGTAAATTAATGAATGAAACAGCAACTAGAATTGGATGTACTAATAGTAATTTTGTAAATCCAAATGGTGTTCATAACGAAAATCATTATTCAACAGCACACGATTTAACTTTAATTGCAAATCACTCTTTAAAATTTGAAAGTTTGAAAGAAATCTTCAAAAAAACATATTGTAAACTGCCTACAACTGATTTATATACTAAAGATGATAGGATATTTTCTACAACAAATGAGCTTATTCTTTCTGGTAGCTCAAATAATTATTACAAATATGCACTAGGATTGAAAACTGGTTTTACAACTCCTGCTGGTTATTGTTTAATGGGGTATGCTTCTAAAGATGGTCTAGAACTAATTACTGTTTTATTAAATGGTAGTACTTCTGATAATAGGTATTTAGAAACTCAAAAACTTTTTGATTATGGTTTTAATAATTTTTCTTTAAAGAAATTTGCTAGTAAAGGAGATTCTATACAAACTGTTTCTATAAAGGGAGCTACTAAAGATACTAAAAAATTGAATTTGGTATTAGATAATGATATAAATATTACGGTCAATAATGATTTAGATATTTCTACTATTAGATCTGAAATTAAAATCAATAATAAATTAAAGGCACCTATTGTAAAGGATACTGTTATTGGGACTTTATCCTATGAATTAAATCGGGATTACTTATTCAGCAAATCTAATTGCAGCTAATGATGTAAAATCATCTCATTTATTACTAAAATTTGTAATTTTCTTCGTTGTTATATTTATACTTCTAATTGTGTATAAATTAAGGAAATCAAATTTAAAGAAAAAAAGAATAAATATGATTAAAAGATTTTAAGCAGGGGCGCATGATTGCACCCCTAAAATATTTATTTAAATTCTAGGGCGCAATCATGCGCCCATACTCTTTTTTATTCTGCTACATTATTTGTTCCTTCTGTGCTCTCTTCTGGTTCTAATTTTTCATTAAATAACTCATCTACTACCTTTAAAGTTTCCTCTTCATCATGGAAGAAGAACCATCCTCCATATTTTTGATCCGAATTTCCTGGTAATTGTGCTGTTTGAATTGTATCTAAACTCATATTTATTGCATATGGTATATAGTCAATTAGCAAGTTAAAATCTATATTTGTTTTTACATCTTCTTTCATGATATTAATCATATTCTTTATTTCTGTTATGTTTTTTAATTTAATTGTTTGTTTTGCTACAGCAATAATTAAGTTTCTTTGTGTTTTCATCCTTCCATAATCTTCATTTCCATATTCATATGGGTATGAACTTCCATCATTATTATGTCTAAATCTTACAACTTGTTCTGCTTGGTCACCATTTAATTTTTGGTATCCCTTTTGTAAATGTATATGTAGGTCTTGTCCATAATCATCGTAATTCATATTAGTTGGTACATCAAATTCTACTCCACCAATTAAATCTACTAATTTTCTTAAAGCTTCTGTATCTACAAGTATATAGTATTTTATATCTAAACCAGTTATTTCATTTACAGCTTCAACTGTTTTTTCTGGAGTTTCTCCACCCGAATATAAATAATTTATTTTATTTTGTGCAGAATATTTATAGTTTCCATTTGTAACATATGTATCTCTTGGAATTGAAAGCATTGATGCCTTTTGTGTTTTAGGGTTATACGAACAGGCAATTATTGTATCAGACATACCTGTACTTTCTCCCATTATTAGTATTTGTAATGTATCTAAGTTTTTCAGTGTTTCTTCGTCATGCCCAAGTAATGCTGCAAGCCAGTTTCCTTCTAATTCGTTCACTTTTTTTGCAAATTTTACACCAGCGAAAATACAAATTATTAATATTAATAAAAATATTTTCCTTCCAATATGTTTTTTCTTTTTTTTAATTTCCTTTTCTTTAGTTTCAGAATGTTTTCCCATTATTTATCCCTCCGTTACAGTTATTTAGTATAACAAAAAAAGGGTGTAGTTTCAACCCTTTTCTTAATTAATTTTGATGATTTTTGGAACAGAGAAAGAAATAATTATTTTAATTTGTTATTAATCAGCCTACCTTTTGTATGATTTTCTAAAAAATTAAATTTTCCAAGGCGTACGCGGGTCTTCCTCCGCCTCAAAGGGCTGTCAAATTTAATTTTTTATAAAATATACAAAACGGCTGATATTAAATTTTAACATTTAATTATTTTTTCTCTGTCCCAAAAATTATCATTTAATCAAACCTATTAACAAATTATGATTGTAAAGTAATGAGCCTATTACTGAATTATTGATTGTATTAATATATTTTTCATTTATCATTGGCGATGTAAGTGAAATTACTGCAAATATTACTGTTACTATTAATATACCTTTTGCTAATCCATATATTATTCCACCTGTTTTATCAAATTGTTTGATTATTGGAAGTTTTGTTATCAAATCTGCCAAAACTTTTACAAATATTAGTGCTATTTTTAGTGCTATAAATAATATAATAAATGCTCCAATATATATTATTTTTTCTGTCAAAGCTTTTGTCATATCGTTTACTGTTTTTTCTCCTGTTTCTATTAAACCGTTTGGAAGCATTTCATATTTTTCTTCATATTCTTCTGTTATAATTTTAGAAGTTATTGTCGCTTCTATTCTTTCATCAATTTCAGTATTATTTATAACTATATTTCCTACCGTTTTATACAAAGCAATCGATATAATTAGCGCTATGAAAAATGATAATATATTTATTGCCGTTTTTACTAAGCCCCTTTTATAGCCAATAAAAGTAAAAAGTATAACTATTAAAACAATTATTAAATCTAATAACATATTTTCCCCCTTATAATGAAATCAATTCTATTTTATCATTATATACAATTCCTGCTAAATCATCGCTTAATACTATTTTATTAATTTCTTGATTTGCAGAATATTTTTTTATAAGCCATCCTGAATTATTGTAAAATAATATTTCACTTCCTAAATTAATTGCAATTGTATTATCTGAAACATATATTTCTTTTGGTTCATCAATTTCATATTCTTTACAATCATTTGTATCTGCATTTATTATTTGTAAATATATTTGTGAATTTCTGTTAATAACTTTTATAATTTTATTGTTTGTTTCCACAAATAATACACTTTCCTGTGTAAAATCTGATATTTTAGAATTTGTTCCTGCTTTAATTAGCTCTATGTGATTGTCATACACAACTACAAGTTTATCTTTATTTTGATACTCTAAGCTTACAATTAAATCTCCCTCTGTATTTAAATAAGTCTGTTCTATTGAATCTTTTTCACCATTTTTTGCTTTTTCCATTGATATTATTTTTATATTAGATTGTATTAAAATTCCTGAAATATTTGCCTCTGCTATAGCTAAATATTTATTATCTGGTGAAATGCTCATATCTATTTCATATGTAGTAGATAAAAATGTTGTAAATAATTCTGTACCATTATTATCAAATGTTTGTATTACTGTTTTATAAATCGTTCCCGATATGGCAACAGCTAAATAGCCTTTTGAGTTAATATTAACATCAGTAATATTTCCTTCTAAATCTTTTTGCCATACAATCATTTTGTTTGATATTACATATACCTTGCCTCCATTTTTTTCTGCTATACAAAGGTAATCTCCATTTGACTCAAATATAGGATTCGAAATTTCAATGTCTAATGTGTATTCTTCATTCCCATTATGATTATAAGCTGTTAGTAAATTATTTCTTAAAGTTAATATATTTCCTTTATAGGAATATATGCTTAATCCCTCAGTAGAATCAATTGAAATTTTAGGCAAATTATCTTCCGTTCTTTCTTTAAAAAATATATATTTATCTAAAAAATTTCTTACACCATCATTGTTTTCATATAAAGTACCTATTGCTATTAATATTAAAAATATTATTATTAGTATAATTAACTTAATAATTTTTTTCTTATTTAATTCTTTCACACCATTCACCTTTTATATTTATATCAGTTATGTGCGTTTTTTTCAAGGTGTTTTTATAATATATGTAAAAATAATTGTTAGATAAATTGTAATTTGTGTGAGTACCGTATTTGTTAAAAATATCAAAAGA
>CAMEUC010000110.1 GCA_945937855.1 uncultured Clostridium sp.
AGATGCAAAATTTGAAACAATAAAAAATGAAATTTGTGTGTGAGTTAATTAAAATTTTGGGAATAATATGACAATAAACTTATTCCAATACATCAAAATAATTTTGAAAATAAAAAAGTTATTCCAGCGTATCAAAATAACTTTACAAACATAAAATAATATGTTACAATATATTTGAGGTGAGTTCATATGCTAATTAGAGAAAAATATTTAAGTCTAATAAGGGATTTTTACGAAGAAACATCATTAATTAAAATAATTTATGGTTTAAGAAGAAGCGGAAAATCAGTTATTCTAACTCAAATAATGGATGAAATAAAAAGGAAAGACATAAAAGCAGACCATATAATATATATAAATTTTGAATCTTTGGACTATAGTTTTATAAAAACAGCAAAAGATTTAAATGATTATATAAAAGGACTTATAAAAGACGAAAATAAATATTACATTTTCTTAGACGAAATTCAAAAAGTGCATGAATTTGAAAAAGGAATTAATTCATTAAGAATTACAAACCAATTTAGTATATTTATAACAGGATCTAATAGTAAAATGACATTTTTAGAATTATCAACAGATTTGTCTGGCAGGTATGTTAGCTTTAGAGTTCTTCCTTTAACATTTAAGGAAATCGTAGAATTAACTGATACAAAAAAAGAAGATTATAAAAAACTATTATTTGATATATTTGAGTGGGGAAGTTTACCACAAAGATTTTCATTTAATAATGAAAGAGCAAAATTGAATTATATTTCTGATGTATATGATTCAATACTATTAAAAGATGTGGTTGAAAGACTAAATATTAAAGATATAACTTCATTTAATAAAATATTGCAATATGTTTTAGAAACTGAGGGAAAGGAATTTTCTGCTAATAATATATTAAATTATTTAAAAAATGAACATCATGAAATTGCTACAGATACATTATATAATTATTTAGAGGCATTATGTTCAACCTTTATAATGAATAAGGTTTATAGATATGATGTTCAAGGAAAAAGTATATTGAAAACTCTAAATAAATACTATGCTTCTGATTTAGGGGTTAAAAAAATTAAAACAAATAGTAAAGAGATAAATTATTCAATGGCATTAGAAAACATAGTTTATAATGATTTACTTGCTAAAGGTTATGAAGTATACATTGGCAAAACAAAAAAAGGCGAAGTAGATTTTGTAGCAACAAAAGATAAAGAATTTAAATATATTCAAGTTTGTTATACATTAGGCTCAGAAGAAACAATAGAAAGAGAATTTGGTGCATATGATGGAATTAACGACTCATATCCTAAATACATTATTTCATTAGATGAGGAAGACTACTCAAGAAATGGAATTAATCATGTTAATATATTTGACTTTTTAATGAACGATACTTTTTAGAAATAAAACAAACTCATATGGATATTGCCTTAGTTTAATAAAATTGTTATAATAGGAAAAAATATAGTGAATGAAAGGAGATCATTTTGCAAATAATTAGTAAAGTAAATAACTTTTTAAAAAGATTAGAAAAACACCATGTAAATGAATATGCCATTCAATGCGCATATTATGTAATACTTTCGTTTATTCCTTTCTTAATCTTATTATTCTCACTTATACAATTCACTAACATCGGAAAAGAGGCAATATATTTTTTGGCAAAAGATTTAATTCCAGGAAATATAAGTGGATTTGTTGAAGGTGTTATTAAAGAGGCATCTTTTAAATCAATAGGAACATTATCTCTATCAATATTATTTACCCTTTGGTCAGCGGGGAAAGGATTTTTTGCTTTGTGCAAAGGATTTCACTATATATATGAAACACCAAAAGAATATAATTATTGGCATTTAAAAATAAGGTCAATTTTTTGCATAGCCATATTTATTTTAATGACAGTAGCAGCTTTATTTCTAATAGCCTTTGGAAGAACAATTGTTGGTTTTCTTGAAAATAAATATAATGGATTAAGTACAACAATAAATATACTTTTAAATTTAAGAGCATTATGGCAAATACTAATATTATTTGCAATATTCTGGCTAATGTATAAATTTGTGCCTAATTATAAAGTAAAATTTAAAACGCAAATACCAGGAGCAGTATTTGCTGCTATTGGATGGTATGTACTATCATGGGCATTCTCTATATATTTAGATATCTTTAAAAATTTCTCTGTGATATATGGAAGTTTAACATCAATAATACTCTTAATGATATGGGTATATTGGTGTATGTACATTCTATTATTAGGTGCAGAAATAAATGCATTAATGGAAAAAAAGAAAAAATAAAAATATTGACTTTTTTAAAAAAACGAGTTATAATTTTAGCAGTCGATTAACTAGACTGCTAATTTTTTATATTAGGAGGTAAAATATGGATGTTCAAAAATTTACACAAAAATCGCTAGAGGCAATTCAAAAATCGAGCCAAATTGCTAAAGAAAATAATAACTCTGAAGTAGAACAAGAACACCTTTTGCTTGCTCTAATAGATGACAAAGAAGGTTTAATAAAACAATTATTTACTAAAATGAATGTAAATAATGAGTTACAAAATGAACTAATAATAAAAATAAAAAATAAACCCAAAATAAGTGGAACAAATAAAGTTTATTTCTCAATGGAAGCAGAAGAAACTTTAAATGTTGCAGAAAAACAAGCTCAAAATATGAAAGATGAATATGTTTCTGTAGAACATATAATGCTGGGAATTCTTGAAAAGCCAAATAGCAATTTAAAACAATTATTTAAACAATTTGGTATTGATAAAAACAAATTTTTAAAAGTATTATTAGAAGTTAGGGGGAATGCGAGAGTGACAAACGATAATCCAGAATCAACATATAATGTGTTGGAAAAATACGGAACAGATTTAGTAGAAATGGCAAGAAAACAGAAATTAGATCCAGTAATAGGTAGAGATGACGAAATAAGAAATGTTATAAGAATATTATCTAGAAAAACAAAAAATAACCCAGTTTTAATTGGTGAAGCTGGTGTTGGTAAAACTGCAATAGCAGAAGGTTTAGCATTAAGAATTGTAAGAGGAGATGTGCCGGAAGGTTTAAAAAATTGTACAATATTTTCGTTAGATATGGGAGCATTAGTTGCTGGTGCTAAATATAGAGGAGAATTTGAAGAAAGGTTAAAAGCTGTTTTACAAGAAGTAAAGAAAAGTGAAGGAAGAATAATTCTATTTATTGATGAATTACACACAATAGTTGGTGCGGGAAAAACAGACGGAGCAATGGATGCAGGTAACCTTTTAAAACCAATGCTTGCAAGAGGAGAACTTCATTGTATTGGCGCAACAACTTTAAACGAATATAGAGAATATATAGAAAAAGACCCAGCACTTGAAAGACGTTTCCAACATGTAATGGTTAATGAACCTACAGTAGAAGATACTATTGCGATATTAAGAGGACTTAAAGAAAGATATGAAGTTTATCATGGTGTAAAAATTGCAGATAATGCATTAATTGCGGCTGCTGTTCTTTCAAATAGATATATAACAGATAGATTTCTGCCAGATAAAGCAATAGACTTAATCGATGAGGCATGCGCATTAATAAAAACAGAAATGGAATCAATGCCAACAGAACTTGATGAAATATCAAGAAAAATAATGCAACATGAAATAGAAGAGGTTTCATTAAAAAAGGAAAAAGACGAATTTTCTAAAAAACGTTTAGAGGAATTACAAAAAGAAATATCAGAAATGAAATCTGAATTTAATGAAATGAAAGCAAAATGGGAAAACGAAAAATCTAAAATAGGAAAGGTACAAAAAATACGTGAAGACATTGAAAGATTAAATAGCGAAATGGAAAAAGCAGAAAGAAATTACGAATTAGATAAAGCAGCCGAAATAAAATATGGAAAACTTCCTGCCCTTCAAAAAGAGTTAGAAAAAGAAGAAAAATTAGCAGAAGAAAATAATAATACAAATAAATTATTAAGAAACAAAGTAACAGAAGACGAAATAAGTAAAATAATTTCTAAGTGGACAGGAATACCAGTATCTAAATTAATGGAAAGTGAAAGAGAAAAAATTTTACATTTAGATGAAATTTTGCATAAAAGAGTAGTGGGCCAAGATGAAGCAGTAGAAAAAGTAACAGAAGCAATAATGAGGTCAAGGGCTGGAATACAAGATAGTAAAAGACCAATTGGTTCATTCCTGTTCTTAGGACCAACAGGTGTTGGTAAAACAGAGCTTGCAAAATCACTTGCAGAAAGCTTATTTGATGATGAGAAAAATATCATAAGAATAGACATGTCTGAATATATGGAGAAATTCTCGGTATCAAGATTAATAGGTGCACCTCCAGGATATGTAGGATATGAAGAAGGAGGTCAACTTACAGAAGCCGTAAGAAGAAAACCATATTCAGTAATTCTTTTTGATGAGATAGAAAAAGCACATCCAGATGTATTTAATATATTGCTACAAGTGTTAGATGATGGAAGAATTACAGATTCACAAGGAAGAACAATAGATTTTAAAAATACAATAATAATCTTAACATCAAATTTGGGATCAGAATATATATTAGAAGGCATAAACGAAAAAGGAGAAATTTCTGAAGAGGCAAAGGAACAAGTAAATAAATTATTAAAACAAAGCTTTAGACCAGAGTTCTTAAATAGATTAGATGAAATAATATTCTATAAACCACTAGCAAAAGAACAAATATCAAAAATTCTAGATTTACTTGTAAAAGACTTAGAAAAACGACTAGAGGACAAACACTTAAAAATACAGCTAACACAAAAAGCAAAAGATTATATAATAGAAAACGGTTATAACCCAATATATGGAGCAAGACCATTAAAAAGATTCATGCAAAAAAGCCTAGAAACATTAATTGCAAGAAAAATGTTAGAACAGGAAATACATCCAAATGAAGAATTGGTAATTGATTTTAAAGATAATAATTTAGAAATAAAGGAAGCTGATAAATTGTAATTTGTGCGAGTAATTTATTTATTAAAAATATCAAAAGACGACCGCCAAATCTCGTCGGGGTTTTTATATTTTATTT
>CAMEUC010000111.1 GCA_945937855.1 uncultured Clostridium sp.
AGATATACAAAAAGAAAACAAAGTCAATAAAAAAGGAGTATTTCATTGCTGCCAGCTGAATAAATTTTTAGTTGAAGAAGGTTTGAAATTAGGTTTTTATATATCATTTGCAGGACCAATTACATTTAAAAACTCGAAAAATGCAGAAGAAATAATAAAATTAGTACCAGATGATAAAATATTAATAGAAACAGACTCTCCATATTTAGCACCAGAACCAGTAAGAGGAACAAGAAACGACTCAAGAAATGTAAAATATATAGCAGAAAAAATAGCTTATTTTAAGCAAATACCAGTTGAAAAAATAGCAAAAATAACATATGAAAATGCAATGAAGATATTTGGAATTTAAGAAACGAAGTGGAAATCGGTGGAAATCGTCCCGATTTCCACCGATTTCCACTTTTTTATTTATCAAAACTTACTTTTACATTTTTCTTTGCTTCTTCAGAATCTACCTTAAATAATTCTTCTTCTTCAAAATGGAACATTGAAGCAATTAAACTATCTGGGAATACTTGAAGCTTTGTATTATATTTTGTAACTATATCATTATAGAACTGTCTTGAGTAAGATATTTTGTTTTCTGTATTTTGTAGTTCTTCTTGTAGTTCAGCAAAGTTTTGGCTTGCTTTTAATTCTGGATAATTTTCAGAAACAGCCATAATTGTTTTTAAAGCACCAGAAAGTTCATTAGATAATTCAGCTTTATCGTGAACTGTTGTGGCTTGTGCCCAAGAAGTTCTAAGTTCTGCAACTTTTTTAAATACATCTTCTTCATGTTTTGTATAACCTTTTACTGTTTCTACTAAATTAGGAATTAAATCGAATCTTCTTTGCAATTGAACATCAATTTGACTCCAAGCATTCTTTACTCTCTGTCTTAAAGTTACTAAACCATTATAAGCACTAATAATCCAAATAATTAATACTGCTACAATTATTAGTATAATCCAACCAATCATTTTAAAACCTCCTTTAAAATATTGTATTTGGTGTTTGATATTTGTATTAGAAAGAATTTCTTACAAAGTCTAAACTAATAACTAAATACCAAAAACTAAACACATCAATTTTAATAAAATAAATTTTATCAGATGTATTATAGCACAATATATTATAAAAAATCAATAAATATACATATTACAAATATGAGACAAAAGATAAAAAAATGGAAGAAACGCTAATCCGTAGTATATTTTTAGTACAAGCTGCATATAATATAATAGAAAAATTTGACAACTCTAGAAAAAAGTAGTATAATATAAAAGGTTGCTTAAGGAGGGATTAGAAAATATTATGAAAAAAAATAATATAGCATCGATTTCCGTAAGAAAGATACTATTTATTAGTTTAATATTTGCAATTATATTAGGAGCAACAGTTTTAGCAGGAAATGTAAAAATTAATAATGTTAAAATAGAATTTTCAAATGATTATGAAATATCTGTAGTTACATCAAAAACAAAGGTAGCAGATATATTAGAAGAAAATCATATAATATTAAAAGAAAATGAAACAGTAACACCAAGCTTAGATGAAGAAATTACAGATGCTAAAAAAATTATAATTTCAATAATTGGTGAAGAACCAGTAGAAATTGCAGATGCTGAAACAATAGATATTAATGTTGAAACTATATCAGAAGATTATACTAATATTACAGAAGCAGTTATAACAGTTATTGAAGAAATACCATTTGAAACGATAACTAAAGACGTTTCTAATGGATCTAGTTTAACAACCAATAGCATTATACAAGCCGGTCAAAACGGACAAAAGAAGGTAACTTATAAAGTAAAATATAAAAATGAGGTTGAAATTTCAAGAGAAGAAATTGCTTCAGAAATAATAAAAGAACCAATAAATAAGATAGTCCAAGTACAAACAAAACAAATAACATCAAGAACTACTACATCAAGAGGAACTGGTACATCTGGACAATCTGGTATGTACAAAGTAACTGCGTACTGTTCATGTGCTAAATGCTGTGGATGGTCAACAGGTATTACAGCATCAGGTGCGAAAGCAACAGCAAACCACACAATAGCAGCACCAAGTACATTTAGCTTTGGAACAAAAGTTGTAATTAATGGTATAACATATACAGTAGAAGATAGAGGCGGAGCAATACAAGGAAATCGTATTGATGTTTATATGGATTCGCATTCAGAAGCACTGGCTTGGGGTGTAAGATACTTATATGTAGAAGTGCTAAACTAATATATTGTAAAAAGATGGGCTGTCCCTGGAATAATCCGGATGGCTCATTTTTTGTGCAAAAAAAGTCGAACGATTTTTCTTTACAAAATACAAATTTTGTTGTTTAATATAGGTGATTAATTTTTATCTAACAAATTCAAAAAAATTTTTTCTAAAAAATTTCCCAAAAAATAAAAAATTAAATAGGAGGCACTACAAATGTTATCTATAATAAAAAGTATGGCTTTGCATGGACTAGATGGATATCTAGTAAATGTAGAAGTTGATGTTTCAGCAGGACTACCATCATGGGAAATAGTTGGACTCCCAGACACAAGCGTAAGAGAAGCAAAAGAAAGAGTAAGAACTGCTATTAAAAATTCCAATATTGACTTCCAAAGTAAAAGAATAATTGTAAATTTATCGCCGGCAGATACTAAAAAAGAAGGGTCTAGTTTTGATCTGCCAATTGCAATAGGAATATTAGTTGCAACTGAAAATATAAAAAATCCTAATTTAGAAAAAACAGCTTTTATTGGAGAATTATCTTTAGATGGTGGGGTAAATAAGGTTAATGGAGTTTTACCAATGTGTATTGAAGCTGTAAAATTTGGGATAAAACAGATAATTGTTCCTAAACAGAATGCGACTGAAGCAGGTATTGTTAATGGCATAAAAATAATTCCGGTAGAAAAATTAGAAGAAGTTATAGATTATTTGAATCAAATAAAAAACATAGAGCCGATAAAAGTAAACACAGATGAACTTTTTAAAAACAGTAACAGATATCCTTTTGATTTTTCAGAAGTAAAAGGACAAGAAAATATAAAAAGAGCTCTAGAAGTGGCAGCGGCAGGAGGACATAATTGTCTACTAATAGGTAGCCCAGGGTCACGGAAAAACTATGCTTGCAAGAAGAATTCCATCAATTTTGCCAGATTTAAGTTTCGAAGAAGCTCTTGAAATTACAAAAATACACAGTATAGCAGGAGTTTTAACTCAAAAAAATGCTCTTATTACAACAAGACCTTTCAGAGCACCACATCATACAGTATCATCAGTCTCACTAGTAGGAGGAGGAAGAATTCCAAAACCAGGAGAAATAAGTTTAGCTCATTATGGAGTATTATTTTTAGATGAGATTGCAGAATTTAATAAAAATACTTTAGAGGTATTAAGGGGACCTTTAGAAGATAGATTAGTTACAATTTCAAGAGTAAATGCCACATTAACATACCCTGCTAATTTTATGTTTGTAGCCAGTATGAATCCATGCCCATGTGGGTATTACGGATCAAAAGAAAAGGAGTGTACATGCACTCCACAAATGATTAGTAAATATATGGGTAAAATAAGTGGTCCTTTGCTAGACAGAATAGATATTTGTACAGAAGTAAGTCCAGTTAAATATCAAAAATTAGATTCTAATGAAAAAATAGGAACATCAGAGGAAATAAAAAAGAGAGTGGATAAAGCAAGAAAAATACAATTAGAAAGATATAAAGATAAGAAAATTTTTTCAAACTCGGAATTAACACCAAAATTAATAGAAGAATATTGCAAATTAGATAGTAAAGGGAAACAAATACTAGAAAATGCATTTAATAAATTAAAGCTAAGTGCAAGAGCATATGGAAGAATTCTTAAAGTTGCAAGAACGATAGCAGATTTAGAAGAAAGTAAGAATATACAAGTAAATCATATTGCAGAAGCCATACAATATAGATCAATAGATAGAAAATTTTGGGGAAATTAATTGCTAGAGATTAGAGGTTAGAAATTAGATATTAGAAAGAATAGTTAATGCAAAGTAGAATATATTAGCAATTAGCGCGAATATATAACTTAATGGGAGCAGTATTTTATATTTTAGTCTGAAGAGCAAAAATGAAATATAAGGAGTATTTGGATGAAAATAATTTTTAATAATAAAGAATATCCAGAAAGTTTAAAAAATATACCAAAACCACCAAAACAGCTATATGTATTAGGTAATGAAAAACTTTTAAATGAGAAAAGTATAGCTATAATAGGCTCAAGAGTGTGTACAGAAGAAGGCAAAAAAATTGCAGAAAATTTTGCCAAAGAATTAAGCAAAAATGGAATTTGCATAGTAAGTGGAATGGCAAGAGGAATAGATACATCAGCACACATAGGTGCATTAAAAGCTGGAGGAAAAACAATTGCGGTTTTAGGAGGAGGATTTAATCATATTTTCCCAAAAGAAAACAAAGAACTGTTTGCAAAAATAATAGAAAATAATGGAGCAGTTGTTTCAGAATATAGCGAAAATATAGAGCCACAATCAAAATATTTTATACAAAGAAATAGGATAGTAAGTGGATTATCCATGGGAATTTTAATTATAGAAGCAAAACACAGAAGTGGAACAGCAATAACTGCTGGATTTGCAAAAGTACAAGGCAGAAAAATATTTTGTATACCACATAGTTTAGAACAAAAAGAAGGAATAGGGACAAATAGGCAAATAAAAAAAGGAGCTAAATTAGTAACAACGCCACAAGAGATAATAAAAGAATTGAATATACAAACTGAAAAAATAATAAAGAGTGAAGAAAAAATAATAGAAATAGAAAATGTACCAGAAGAATACTTGCCAGTATATAAGCATATAACACAAAAGCCAATAAATGTAGATGAAATATGCAAAAAAACAAAATTAGAAATAAGCAAAGTAAATTATATTTTAACGATGCTAGAACTAGAAGGATATATTGAGCAATTACCAGGTAAATTTTTTGTGAGATAAATTGTAATTTGTGCGAGTAATTGTTTTATTGAAGATATATAAAGACGTCCG
>CAMEUC010000112.1 GCA_945937855.1 uncultured Clostridium sp.
GAAAATACTTGTGGGTTACCCTGCTGGGAAGATAGGAAGTTGCCAGATTTTTTTTTATGCCTAAAAACGCCTTGCTATAAAAAATATTTTATGCTATAATACAATATATATTTATAAATATGTTAGAGGTGTTTGTTATGGGAAATGAATCTAATATTAATACTTTTTTATTACATATTATTAATCAGTTTTTAAATAAGAAAGATATTGAATCAGTAAGAAATACGTATAATCAATTAATTGAAGCTAATGCTAAAGATACTACTAATAATGTAAAGAAACCACATAGTTTGAGAGAATATGAAAAAAGGAAAAACATAATAGAAAGATGTTTTAATACATTTATGAAGCCTGCTGTTAGACATGAAATTGCAGAAAATAATTTAAGTGCAATGAAGGTTTACAGTCAATATGCTGAAGAAATATTGGGAGATAATAAAAGAAAATATAATATGTCTGACAAATTTGATGAGACTTTAATAGCTTATGTAAATGGAGATTCAGAAGGTGAAATAAAAAGATTAGTAGCTTATCAAGAAAAAATTGGAGAAGTACATACTATTCCAAATTCAACAATTACAATTCAACCTGTTGGTAAAATTGGATATATTGATATGCTTAGAGCAGAGAAGTATGTTACAAAATATAGAGTTACAAAAGATGATTCTGCAACATATGAAGTCTTTTCTAATATAGATATTTCAAGATTTGATGATGAAGAATATTGTACTGCTGTTGCTAATGAATTATTAAGTGAAAATAATATTCAACTTTCAGGAACTGGTGGATATATTGGAACAATAGTTGATGAAAATAATAAAGTTGGATTGCAAACCGAGGACGGGTCACACTATAGATACCAAGTAAGTAAACATCATGCACTAGAATTTGATGGTGAAGATTTATCAGCTGTCATGTCATTAGAAAAGGGACTAAATAAAAGTCATAAAAAACCAGAAGATAAGAGTGAAATAAAAATAATAACAGTTAATAGACCAAGTGATGGAGAAGGTAGATAAGATGTCGAAAGTAACTTGGAAATCAGGAACATTTATATATCCAATACCAGCAGTTATGGTATCTTGTGGTACGATGGAAAAATCTAACATAATAACAGTTGCATGGACAGGCATAATAAACACAAATCCTGCAATGGTGTATATATCAGTAAGACCAGAAAGGTATTCTTATAATATAATAAAAGAAACCGGAGAATTTGTTATAAACTTAACTACAGAAGAACTAGCATATGCTACAGACTGGTGTCGGAGTAAAAACTGGTGCAAAAGTCGATAAGTTTAAAGAAATGAAGTTAACAAAAGAAAAATTACAATTTGTTAAATGCCCAGGAATAAAAGAAAGTCCAGTTTCAATAGAATGTAAAGTAAAAGAAATAAAAGAACTTGGAAGCCACCACATGTTTATAGCAGAGGTGCTATCAATAAATGCAGATGAAAAATATATAGACGAAAATGGAGCATTTGATATAACAAAATGTAACTTGATATCATATGCAAATGGAAAATATTTTTCATTAGGAAAACAAATAGGAAAATTTGGATATTCAGTTCAAAAAAAGAAAAAATCTTCTTAAGAATCTTAAGAAGATTTTTCCCTATATATTTTAAAAATTCATCATTAGGGATATCTAAAACGTTTATAATTTTCTTTAGAGTTTTAACAGTAGTTCTGTCTTCTTCATATTCTAGTCTTTGAAGATGTCTAGAGCTAATATCTAATTTTTCAGCTAACTGTTCTTGTGTTAAATTTTTTTTCAATCTATACTCCCTAATCATAATTCCTCCAGAATTTTATTAACAGAAAATTTTATATAGATATTATGTCATAAGTAAGAAACGAAAAACATGACAAAAATGTCGATTTAACATTGACATTTTTCTCATAATATCTTATAATAAAAATATGACAAAAATGTTATAAAAAGTAGGGATAAATTGTATTACCCCTAACTTGCAGAGGCTAGCGCGAAAGAATATAAATAACATGTATTACATGTTCACGCTTTGTAGACTAGCTTAAAAAAATTTTAAGGAGGAAAAAATATGAAAGAAACTAAAGAATCAAATATCGGACACAAAAAACAAGGTACAAGTAGAGGAATAACCTTAATTGCGTTAGTTATTACAATAATTGTTATGTTAATCCTAGTAGCAGTAACAATAACAATGGCAATAAAGGGAGGCTTATTTGAACATGCAGGGAAGGCTGCAGGAGATACACAAAATGCAATAAAGGCTGAGCAAAATTTAGCAGGAGGACAAGTCGCAATAGACGGACAAACATATAACTCAATAGATGAATATGTAAATGGAGATACTTCAAAAGGCGAAATGATTAGCTTTACTATAGATGGAGAAAAATTTACAACAAAAAGAGGAACTACATGGGAGGAGTTTGCTCCTGATTCTGGATTAGACTTATTTTGTTCTAATGATGTGGTGCCTAAGTTTCGGTATTGCTAATTGGGACACTTTTACTGGTGGTGCTAATAACTTTTTATTTTATGTGCTTTGCTTGAACGGTGTACCAGTTGACTTAAAAGATGAAGTTATAGATGGAAAAGCATATTTGGCAGTTAATTCTGGTCTTCTTGAATGGACTTACATAAACAATAAATTATAGGGATCTGTTTTGAGTGCATTAAAATTGGTAATGCCTAGGAAAGTTAATTAAAATTGCAAAAATATTAAAAAAACATTGACAAATTAAGTAAAATATGGTAAATTATATAAGCTATGTTCTAAAATATGGGACATAGCTTAAAAAACGCATCGTTATAAACCCGCATAAAACAAAATTGGAGGTGGAGCTAAAAATGGCTGCAAAAGGACCTAGAGAAAATATTACACTAGAATGTACAGAGTGTAAAAGAAGAAATTATATGACAAGCAAAAATAAAAGAAATAATACAGACAGATTAGAAATAGTTAAGTATTGTAAATATTGCAAAAAAAGAACACCACATAAAGAAACAAAATAAAGCTATTTTTAGGAGGAAATAAAATGGCTAAAGAGGCAACAAAAAAAGATAAAAAAAATAAAAAAAGCTTTTTCAAAGATTTTAAAGCAGAATTAAAAAAAGTTATCTGGCCAACACCAAAACAACTATTTAAAAATACAGTAGCTGTTATATTTATAGTAATAGTTACTGCTGTAATAGTATTTGTATTGGATGTAGTTTTTGATGCTTTAAATATATATGGAATTAATCATTTAAGATCTGCTGTAAAAAATAGTGTTGTAGTAGAAGAAAGTGTTACTGAAGATTTAGAAAACTCTAATAATGAAGCAGCTGAATTAAATGAAACAAATAATGAAATAGTGGAAGAATAAAAGGTTTTATATTAAAAGGAGGCCACTTTAATGTCTCAAATAAAAGAAAATTTAGAACCAAGATGGTATGTGGTACATACTTATTCAGGATATGAAAACAAAGTAAAAACTGACTTGGAGAAAACAGTAAAAAACAGAGAATTAGAGGATTATTTCTTTGATATTGTTGTTCCATTAGAAGAACAAATAGAAATTAAGGATGGAAAAAGAAAAACAAACCTAAAAAAAGTTTTTCCAGGGTATGTTTTAATAAAAATGATTGTAACGGAAGAATCTTGGTACATAGTAAGAAATACTAGAGGTGTTACTGGATTTGTTGGTTCTGGAACAGACCCAATTCCACTTACATCAGAAGAAATAAGAAACATGGGATTTGAAGTTGCAGTTGTTAATATTGATTATGATGTTAACGATTCTGTAAAAGTTGTAAATGGACCACTTGCAGGATTTATAGGTTCTGTTCAAGAAATAAATAAAGATAAAGGTAAAGTTAAAGTTTTAGTTTCTATGTTTGGAAGAGAAACGCCAGTGGAGCTTGATTTTGCTCAAGTCGAAAAAATTTAAAACGAATGAAAATCGGCATCTTGCAAGTTTTAGTTTTCAATAAAAATCCTCGACGTACTTTAGTACGCCTCCGGTATTTTATTTCAACTAAAATGCACAATATACCAATTTTGCTTCGTTTTCCAAGAGAGATTATAATTTATAATATTTAAATAAAAATTTTGAAAGGAAGTATAAAAATGGCAGAGAAAGAAATTACAAACGTAATTAAATTACAAATTGAAGCTGGAAAAGCTACACCAGCACCACCAGTAGGGCCAGCATTAGGTTCAAGCGGTGTTAATATTATGGCATTTGTTAAAGAATTTAATGATAGAACAGCTAATCAACCTGGTATGATAATCCCAGTAGTTATTACTGTTTATAAAGATAAATCATTTACATTCGTAACAAAGGTTCCACCAGTAGCAGTTTTAATAAAAAAAGCAATTAAAATTGAAAAAGGTTCTGGAAAACCAAATAGAGATAAAGTAGCTACTATAACTAAAGAACAAGTAAAGGCTATTGCAGAACAAAAAATGGAAGACTTAAATGCTGCATCTTTAGAAGCAGCTATGAGTATGGTAGCTGGTACTGCTCGCTCTATGGGTGTTGTAGTTGCAGAATAAATGTAAACGAATAAAAATCATCATCTTGCACATTTTTGTTTTCGATAAAAATCCGCAATTTACCTACGTACACCTCCGGTATTTTATCTTAGCAAAAATGCACAATATAATAATTTTAATTCGTTTAAAATTAAAATGGTATCAATAAAAATGATATAAAAAATAAGAAAGTGGGAGAATATGAAAAATATTCGTTAGTACCAAAGGAGGTTTTTAAATGAAAAGAGGAAAAAGATATCAAGAGTGTGAAAAACTTATTGATGCAAACAAAACTTATACTGCTAAAGAAGCTTTAGAAACAATTGAAAAAATGCCTAAAGCAAAATTTGATGAAACATTAGAATTACATGTTAAATTAGGTGTTGATTCTAAACAAGCAGATCAACAAGTAAGAGGTACAGTAGTACTTCCAAACGGAACAGGTAAAACAAAAAGAGTTTTAGTTT
>CAMEUC010000113.1 GCA_945937855.1 uncultured Clostridium sp.
ATTATGAAAAAGAACAGCAATCTTCGTAACGCAAAGAAAAGTAAAAATGACGAGTTTTACACTCAATATACCGACATTGAAAAGGAAATGAAATTCTATACAGATTATCTAAAAGGAAAATGGGTTTATTCTTCTTGTGATGATTATAGGTTTTCTCAGTTTAAAACTTATTTTGTGAATAACTTTCATACTCTTGGTTTAAAGCATTTTACTTGTACCAACTATGATATTGGAGAAGGTGCTTATCGCTATGATTATGATGGCCAAAATGAGATTATAACACCACTTAGTGGCGATGGCGATTTCCGTAGTGAGGAATGTATCGAATATCTTAAAGAGTGCGATGTTGTTGTTACCAATCCTCCTTTCTCCCTTTTCCGTCAGTATGTAAAACAACTTATGGATTATGGTAAGAAGTTTATTATTATCGGAAATCAAAATGCCATTACTTATAAAGAGATTTTCCAACTCATTAAAGACAATAAAATTTGGCTTGGTATTAACTCTAACAAAACGATGGAGTTTTCTATGCCTATGAGTTATGAAAAGTGGGACAGAATTGAAGGGAATAGAAAGTATGGTAAAGTTCCCGCTATTTCTTGGTTTACCAATATCGAAAATAAAAGGCGTAACGAGCCTATTAACCTTTATAAAAGGTACTCATTTGAGGAATATCCTAAATATGATAACTATTTTGGGTTTAACGTAAATAAAGTTGCTGATATTCCTATGGATGATTTTATTGATATTGAAATTCCCGATGAAGAATATGAAGAATGGAAAAAAGTTTATGGTGATGACCTTGTGGTGATGACCTTGTTATATTAGAATAATTTTTACGCATTTTATTGAAAACAGATTATGAAAATTAGAATTAAAAATCCAATATGGGGTGTTCCTATTACGTTCCTTAATAAATATAATCCTACTCAATTTGAAATAATTAAATTTCGCAAAGGGGATGATGATAAGGATTTATCTGTAAACGGAAAAGCGCCTTATTTTAGAATTTTAATTAAGAAACTTTCTTAAATCATCTTATATTAACAATAAAATAGTATTATGAAAATTAGAATTAAAAATCCAATATGGGGTGTTCCTATTACTTTCCTTAATAACTATTGCCCTAGTCAGTTTACTATTATAGGACTTGCTGCTGACAAAAGAGATGAAAATCCATTATGGATTAAAGGTAAAGAAACATATCTTGATGAAAAGCACAAAAAATTTGTTGGTATGGTTCTTAATGGTAAAGCGACTTATGCAAGAATAATTATTAAGAAAATTTCTTAATTATAAAGTTTACTTTAAAATAAGCCTTTTTTAGAGCCTTAAACGCATCAGAGGTATAATCTATCCAAAAATATCTATAAGTGTCTGAAATGGCTTATATTCTATCAAGAAATGGATATTTGGAATATGTTTTAAAATATGTTTTCTTTCTCTGGTACTAGTTAATACAAGTAATAATATAATAATATAAATATAATAATATTATATATTATATATAAAAAAGAAATATATAAAGAAAAAGAAAATATATACTTATGTTATTAATGGTACTAGTACTAGTAGATAGTCATACAGACAATTTTCTTTTTATCAATTTTGAAAATATTTACATTTTTTTTTGATTTTACATACTATTTATTATTATAAGAAAAACTTTAAAGATAAAATTTGGTTTTAAAATATATTTTTTGTATATTTGCTTAAAAGAGGAAAAAAATCAAATTTTTTTTAATTTTAATTTACTTTTTTGAATTAATGTTATATTTATATAATGAAAGTAAAACAAATGCTTTCAATTATATATTTAAGAATGAATGAAGTTATATTTAAATTTTGCGGCACTTATTTAAATATAAATGACATAGAGATATAAAAAAAATATTAAATATATTTTACCCTAATAGTAAGTGCCGCAAAAAACTATTAGGGTTTTTTTTTAATTATAATTAACCATTAGCGGCACTATGGAAAATAAAGATTTTACATTTGATATATCTGTTTCAAAGAAAGGATATACATCAAAAGAAACAGCAAAAAGAGATTATATGCCTTTTGACTGGAATGTAATCAATACATCATTAGATAATTTAGTTTCTTATATTAAATCTGGTCATTCATCTTGTTATATCTTCAAAGGCAAAGAAAGAAGAATGACAGAGTTTATTAAAACCAATACTATATTTTTCGATTTGGATTATATGGATATTCCTTTTGATGATTTTATTTCATCAATTGATTTAAAGCCATCATATGCCTATACTTCATTTCATTATAATGAAGATACTAAAATATACAAATATAGGCTTATCTATCTTTTAGATAAATCAGTTACTTCAATTAATGAATTTAATAGTGTTTATCTATCTTTGGCTGATGCCATAGGTATAATTAATTTAAAAGCATTTGATTATAGAGATGTAAATCAATTTTATTTTGGTACTAACTCCAGTACAAATAATTTTAAAGATTTTATAACATATAATGTTTATCATACTGATGATTTCTTAAGTATCAATATTAATGATATGAATAAATATCAAAATATCATTACACATATTAAGCAAAATAGTAAAAATGATACTTTAAAAAATATAAACTGTAGTTTAGATAATCTTAAAATAGATTATCATTTTGATATAACTAAATACAAAACACATTCTGATTATATTGAATCTAATAGTATATACTATAGTTATCTACCAGAAGAATATTTTACAATATATTCAATGTTTAATGGACATACTAAGGAAAAGATAAAAATAACAAATGGTAATAGAACAAAAACATTATATGCTGTTGGACAGGTATTTAAATACTTAAACCCAGAAATATCAGAAAATGAATTAGCATCATTTTTAAGTTATTGGCTAAATACCAATTGCGTAAATGATGAAGATAAAATTACCAAGAAGGATATTGTATCACTTGTAAAAAGCATATTTAGCACAGAATTTAACGGTAAAGTAAAAAAACATAGCAAGATAAAGGTAAATATGTCGGAGTGTGGAAAATCGCTATATAATGAAGGAAATTATAGTTATACACCAATTGAATGTGTGCATTTTGCAAGAAAGCAAAAAACAAATGATGAAATTTTAGGTAACTATGATTTTACAAAAACAGTAAGCGAAAATCTAAAGAACCTTAAAACTTTAGGAATAAATACCACATATCAGACTATTAACAATGTTATGAAAAGAACAGGGATAGATAAATATAGTGAAAAGTTTAATATAAAAGATTTTATTTTGAAGCAAATAGACATTAATCCAAATACCAAGCAGAAAGATATAATTGAAATGGTACAAGATAAAGTTAGTGAAATAACTGTTAAAAGAATGTTTAAAAAACTACAAGAAGAAAAAATAATAGAAAATAAAGGAACAAAAAAAGAACCGATATGGATAAAATTGATAAAATATTAAGAAACGAAGGGTTGAAGTACACAACTATTGACTACCAAGGCGAAAAATGCTATTTGATTGAATCACTCAAATTGTACTTGTATATCAGAGAAGACAAGAATAGTGAAGTTTTTAGAGATTTTAGAGCAATTGTTCCAATAGGGTATTATTTTATATGGTACACAAAAGCACAAGTTAAGAATTTAAAGAAGATTAGAGCATTAAAGAATAAAAATACTAGAAAGGAATTATCCAAATACCAAGACGGAAAGAGAGTTGTAAATAATTATGCAACAAAAATGAGAGAAAACCCAACAGAAGCAGAAGATTCGTTTTCAAAAGAGTTAGATAAAAACGGAATCAGTTACAGACAGCAGGTAGTGATTGATTGTAAAGTAAAGAAATATATTGCTGATTTTGTTGTTGGTAAAACAGTAATTGAAGTTGATGGTGGAACACACCACAAGCCAAAGGCAGTAAAATATGATGCTGTTAGGACTGATAGGTTGGAAAGTCTCGGTTATTCTGTTTTGAGAATTGATAATAAAGATGTGATAAAAAAAAGTGGAAAATTGAAAGAATTGATTAGGAAACTTAAAAACTAATTAAAATTTTGTTTTTAAAATATATTTTTGTATATTTGCAGTACAGAAGTAAATGTAAATTTCTTCATTAGGTTTTTTCAGCCAAATTTATAAATAGTTAGTAGGATAGTGAGCGATTGATTTGTGGGGGTTGGTTTCCGAAGGGTTTGCTCACTATCTTTTTTATAAATTAATATACTTTGGCACAAAATTTGTATAGTAGTAGAGACAAATTAAAAATTTTATATAGTTATGAAGATTTTAAATAAAAACATTATTAGCGCTTATGCTGGAGCGATTATAGAACTGATTAGTAACGGTGGTTGCACAATTGAAACTACTAAAAACATCAGAGATACGCTTTTCGCTCTCAAAGAAGATTGGTGTGATGTAACTTTGGAAAAGTATGCACAGATTGGTGTTATTTTGGATATGGCTTTTACAATTTCAAACAAATATTGTATTGAAAACAAAGTGTTAGATTCTGATTGTACTGACTTCTTCTATAAAATGTTGGATTTGTATGCTTTTGGTGGGGAATAGAAACATTAATATACTTTGGTACGATTCTTGCAGTAGAGATAGATAACTATAAAATCATATTTCATAAATAATTTTAAATTTTTACTACATTTAACAACCTCCGTTGCGAAACGCAGGTTGTTTTTTTTATGCTTTACATTCTTTTTTGTTTTTATATACTATTTATAGCAGAAAGAATTAACTATGAACGCGAAAGAAATAGTAAACGAACTTGCAAAAAACAGAGTTGTAGAGAAACTTTTAATACATTTTAACACTATAAATAAGGCTGATTTGGCACAAAATATATATATGTCCTTATTGGGTAAAGATGATGATTTTCTAACCGAATTGTACACAACTAACCGATTAAACTACTATCTCATAGGTGCTATAAGAAATGAGGTAATGAGTAATACAAGCATACACTCAAAAGAGAAT
>CAMEUC010000114.1 GCA_945937855.1 uncultured Clostridium sp.
TTTACTTGTGACATATCTATTTTAAACCTATATTATTAATTATTTTTATTCACATATGTTTCTAAAATATATACTGCAGATAATGTATCAATTATATTTTTCTTATTATTTGCTTTTATTTGTAAATCATTCATTGTTCTATGGGCTTGTACTGTTGTAAGTCTTTCATCTATTGTTTCTATTTTTATTTTGTTATATTTACATTTTAATTTATGTAAGAATTTATTGGTTACTTCCACTCTATATGTACTACTACCATCCATATTTAATGGCATTCCTACAACAATGGTATCAATTTCATACTTTTCAAATATTTCATCTAGTCTTTTTAAAACAATTTTATCATTGCCTTTATGATGTATTGTTTCTAGCCCTTGAACTGTAATGTTTAATTCATCTGTTATTGCAATTCCTACTCTTGCATCTCCATAGTCAATTCCTAATTTTCTCATATTATTCATCTACTTCTATATAGCTTTTTACCATTTTTTCTAAAAGTTCGTCTCTTTCTAAAGTTCTTATTATATTTCTTGCATTTTTATGACTTGTTATATAAGTAGGATCTCCTGATAAAATATATCCTACTATTTGATTTACTGGATTGTATCCTTTTTCTTTTAGTGCATCGTAAACCTCTTTTAAAATTTCTCTTGTTTTATTATTTTTGTCTCTTTCTACTTTAAAATTCATTGTTTCATCACTTATCATATTTTACCTCCTTTTTTATTTATTAGGTTTAACCTCGGATAATCAGGCAAACTTAAGTATCGCCCCTACATTATATACTTGTTATTGTGCTTTCTGTTTTATCACAATTATCTAAATATTCTTCTAATTTTTTTGTAACCTCTTCTATTCCTGTTCCTTTATAATATGACGCTATTACAAAATTTGATTTTGGTTTTACATAAATCTTTGCTTGTTGTTTTGTTTTCTTTTTAGGTTCTATTTCTATTTGTATTTCTTCTATTTTACTTTTTAAATCAGATAAGAAACTGGTTACTCCTTCCACACTTGCTCCAGAAAAAGCAATTGCAAATTTTGGTCCCATATATCTTACAAAGATATATTCTGATGCAATATTAGTTTTCACTGTATTAGCAACATTTATTAATATATCTGTACCTATTTGTCTTCCAAATTTTTCATTAATTTCCTCTATATTTACTATGTTAAACATACAAATAGAAGATTGCGGATATTCATCAATCTGTCTTTTTCCCTTGCCATATAAATATTCTGCTGAAAATAATCCTGTTGCCTTATCTGTTCTATAGATGTTTTCTATTGCATTTTGATATGAAACTGTTTTTAATACTGAAACTATATTATCTCTTATTGTTCCAAGTATATTTGTATCCATATTATCAAAAGCATGTTGCTGATCGCTTTCAATTATCCAGTAGCCAATATATATATTATCAATATATAATGGGAAAAACATTGCAGATTTCGCTCTTGCCATTTCCATTTTCTGATAAGTTAATTTTTCGTGTGGTGAATTTATTGTTACATATTTAGGTGTAGCTGTTGCTATACTATCTTGGAACATTTCATCTGTATGAAGATTTCTTAGTACCTCCCAAAATCTTTCATCTACATTAGAAGCTTTCAAAATATATTCAGCTCCATTAAACACAACAATTGTAGAATATTTTATATGATATTTTTCAATTAAAATATTATTGATTAATTCAATTTTATCTTCAACAGAAATATCTCTTCCTATTATGTCCATAAAATCTTGTAATACTTGTAAATTTGCAACCATTTCTCTTGTATTACTTAAAGATTTCACTTTTTTAGCTATTGATATGTTGTAAAAAATTAATCCAAATATACCTATTACTAAGATACATATTATTATTGATACAATTACCAAATTTATTACTCCTTACTATTAATAATTATTTTTCATTTTGCTTAAGGTGTTATTTGTAGCATCCGAAAACTGCATTCTACTTTTCTTTATTCCCTTTGGTGGAGTATATTTAGATTGATTTAGTAATGGATAAACCATCCCTGCTAATTCATTTAATGATGTCAATAATTGCTTTGTATAACCCCTTAAAGATATTTCACAGTTAACCAATGAATCTAAATATTTTACATAGTTTTGAATTTCAAATGGTATTTTGCAATATTCTACACTATTTTTGTCAAACAAATCAGTCATAAGAGACATAGAAGGATTATTATAAGAAGACATTCCTCCTATTAATAATTTATCTGAAAGACTTCTAACCTTTTGTTCTTTATTTATTACTATTTTAATTTTTTCTTGTCTTAAAATATTTTTTGATTTCAAATTTCTTAAAAAGGCTGTAAGAGGTTGTATTGTTAGAATATCCATACTTTGCACTAAGTAAATTTCTTGTGCTTTTTCAAAGTATTCTATAGGTGTATTAAAGTCTGCATCTATTAATACAACATCATGTTTTTCCATTAAAGTTACTAGTATAGTGTCTATATCTTCGTGTTTTTTTTCTTCTCCTGGTATTTCTGTATAAACCGTAAGATTTTTACTTGTCTCTATTCCATTTGCAGTACCTTTTTCTAAATTATCAATACTATGTTCAGCTACTGTTCTAAGTCTTTCCTCATTATTTGTATAAATATAGTAAGCATTTTTATTTTGCGTAGTATCTAATATTGCTGTAGATATGTTCATTGATGCCAATACTAGTGCTAAATTATTAACTATAAATGATGTACCATTTTTTGTTGTGCCAACGAATATAACTATTTTTTTCTCTCTAGTAAGTGCTGAATTTAAGTTACTTTTAATTTTAGTAGTTTGTTCAATACTTCTATTTTCTTGTACTTTTTCTTCTTCGTCTATATTAAATAAATCTACATTATTTTCTTCACCTTGGTTAATATTAAATAGGTCTACATCATCTTCTTGTTCATAATTTGAGTCAACATTTTTTTCTTCATTGTCATTCATATTAAACAAATCAATGTCTTGATTTTCATCATCATCAAATGAATCAGTATTGTCTTCCTTGTTTTCCACAGAATTTGTTTCAGGTTCCATGTTAAATAAATCAAATTCTTCTATTTCTTCTTTTTTGTCTGATACAGAATCCTCTTCTGCTCCTATGTTAAATAAATCTATTTCTGGTTCTTCTTCCTGATTCTTTTTAGGCCTTCCTCTTCCTCTTTTTGGTTGTTCTTCTATTGTTTCTTCTTGGATTGGATTTTTTCTAGGTCTTCCTCTTCCTTTTTTTATAGGCTCTTGCATTTCTAAAGTAGGTTGCTCTAATACATTTTCTTCTTTTGTTTCTATAACTGGCTTTTCTTTTTCTATTTTCACTGTTTTTCTATTATTTAAAGTTGAAGGTATTACTATAGGTCTAGTTATTTTATCTTTTTGATTCTTCAACATTTCTACTTTAATCTTCTCTTCTTGTCTTGAACTCTTGACTGTTTTTGATTTATATGGTTCTCTTCCAGAAGTTCTATTATTTTTAGCAGAAAATGTTGCTAGTTCTTGATACTTTGGAGATTTTTCCTCCAAAACTGCTTTCACATTCATTGGTAAATATCTTATTATAATTCTTAATTGTGCATCTGTATATTGAGAAACAATATTATTAAAGCTGTCTACATATCTATCTTCATCTTTTCCTAATCTCTTGTAATGAGCCAAAATATTTTGTACTTCGGCTTCGCTCACATTGTTTTCGTCTTCTACTTGATAACCTATATTTGTTCCCTCAATTTTATAAGCTATTTTTGCTTCTTTTTTTGTTCTTGGTTGATTCATCAATTTGCAAAGATTATCAATGTTTCTTTCATCTCCCAAAAGTGCATTATAAATGCCAATTCCAAATATTTTTGTTAGCATCTCATCTGATTTGCTTCTTCTATCTGTACATATAAGTATAATCTCTATATTTTCTCCATTTGCTTTTGTTGCTTCATCACTTATTTTATCTAATTTTTCGAATAAGAATTTATCTATTGTGTCATAATTATTATTTGCAAATGGTTCTAAATCTTCACTTATTACCACTCTATCATAACTTTTATCATTTTGTAGTTCTTTTAATATCGCATTAAAGTAGTATACGTTTTTATATGATATGATTTCTTTATATTCTTTTTGGTATTTCTTTACTATTGCATCCGAAATATTATCATTATCAACCGCAAATAATACTTTCATCTTCTAACCCCTCCAACCCATTACTACTATAGTAAATATTAATGGTAATACTTGGCAAACTACTAAAAGAGTTACAAAAGTCATTATTATTCCATAACCCTTATGTTTTTTGTCTAATCTTCTAGTTCCTAATACATATTGATTTAAAGCTCCAATTACTATACCAATAAAACAAACTGGTATACTATAAATTCTTGCAATGTTTAATATGTAAGCTGCTAATCCGTAAGCTTCTGATCCATATTTTTCTGTATACTCATCTAATTTAGTTTTAACTTCATCTTTCATTTCAAAAATTTCATTTGCATTTTCTTCTTCTAAAGTGGCTGTAACACTTTCTGCAAATACAACATTGTTAACTGCTAAGCTTAATATTATTATTAATATTATTCCTACTATTACTTTTTTCATAATTTCCTCCTAATATTTTTCACATTTTACCTTATAATATAATACAATATAATGGAAAAAATAGCAAGAAGAATTTCATTTTTTCTTGCAAAAAAGAAAAACACCGTAAGGTGTTTTCTTTATAATTACATATTTATTCTTCTGCTGATTCTGTTTCTGGAGCTTCATAAGCTTCTAAAATAGCTGTTTGAATTTTTTCTCTAGTTTCAGCATTAATTGGATGAGCTATATCCTTGAATTCTCCGTTTGGAGTTTTTCTACTTGGCATAGCTATAAATAATCCATTTTGACTTTCGATAACTTTAATATCGTGAACTG
>CAMEUC010000115.1 GCA_945937855.1 uncultured Clostridium sp.
AATATATAACACCCTGGGAGCGGATTATAAAAAAATCATACAAATTACAATTTATCAAATTTATTAATAGTATTTGCTGTTTTGTTGAAAATATTCCCAAAAAGTAGTATAATTAACACATTGAAAAGAAAAGAAGGGTAAAAAATGAAATCAAAATACATAGATTTAAAAAATGATAATGACTATACAAAAATAAAACCTGCAGCAGAAAGTATAAAGCAAGGAAAACTTGTGCTATTTCCAACAGAAACAGTGTATGGAATAGGGGCAAATGCGTTAGACGAAAAGGCAGTAAAAGATATTTTTATTGCTAAAGGAAGAGCACAAGATAACCCATTAATAGTACATATTGCAAATATAGAAGTTCTTAATAACTTAGTACAAAATATTGGAGATATTGAAGAAAGACTTATGAAAAAATTTTGGCCAGGACCACTTACAATAGTGTTAGATAAAAAGCCAATAATACCTGAAATCATAACAGGAGGATTAAATACAGTTGCAATAAGAATGCCAAGTAATGTTGTAGCCAGAAAACTTATTGAATATTCTGGATGTCCAATTGCAGCTCCTAGCGCAAATGTATCTGGAAAACCAAGTGGCACATTGGTAGAAGATATAATTGATGAGCTAGATGGAAAAGTAGATTATATTATAGATTCTGGAAAAGTAGATATTGGAGTAGAGTCAACAGTTATAAGAGTAGTAGATGGAGTAGTGCATATATTAAGACCTGGCAAAGTGACTCCAGAGGATATACAAAATTTGGGATTAGAAGTATTTATAGAAAAACAAATTCTCGGTGAATATAACAAAAATGAAAAGGTAATGTCCCCAGGAATAAAATATAAGCATTATGCACCAACTACTAAATGTATATTGGTATATAGTGAAGATGAGGAAAAGATGATAGGAGAAATTAATAGAAACATACAGGGAAAAAATGCGGTAATAATTTGTAAAACTTCTAATTTAGAAAAATATAATTCTAACTATAAATTGGATATGGGGCAAACACTAGAAGAGATAAGTAATAATATATTTTCACTACTTAGAAAAGCAGATAAATATAATGCAGATATAATTGCAGTAGAAGGAGTTACAAAAGAAGGCTTAGGATTAGCTATAATGAATAGATTACTAAGAGCGTGCTCACATAATTATATAGAGTGTTAAGAAAATAAATTTTAGGGAAAGACCATTTTACATAAGAAATTGACAATAATTGCAAAAAATAGTATAATATGTTTGCAATTATTGGAGGTAAAATAATGTATTTAGATAATGAAACAATAACGGAATCTTTTATAAAAGAGCACATGGAAGAAATAAAAGAAGTATTAAAGGCAGCAAAGAAAGCCAAAAATTGGGGAGAAGTAAAAAGAATACAAACAAGACTCTTAGAAATAGAACCAGATAATGAAAGATCAATAGTAGATTTAATAATTGTAGCAAAAAAAGAAGAAGATCTGGAAACAGTAAAAAGATTACAAACAAGAAGGTTAGAAAAACATCCAAATGATTTAAGGGCATTGGCAGATCTAGTAAGTGTAGCAAAAAAAGAGGAAAATTGGGAAGAAGTAAAAAGGTTACAAACAAGAAGGCTAGAAATACAACCAAATGGTATAAGAGCACTGGTAGATTTAGTAAATGTAGCAAAAAAAGAGGGAAATTGGGAAGAAGTAAAAAGATTACAAACCAAAAGACTAGAATTACAACCAGATAATGTAAAAGCAATGGTAGATTTAGTGAAAGCAGCAAAAAAAGAGGAAGATTGGGAAGAAGTAAAAAGATTACAGACAAGAGTGTTAGAATTACAACCAGATAATGTGAGAGCGATGGGAGATATAATAGGTGTAGCAAAGCGAGAAGGAGATTGGGAAACAGTAAAGAGACTACAAACAAGAATGCTAGAATTACAGCCAGATGATGTAAGAGCAATAGAAGATTTAGAAAAAGTAGCAAAAATAGAAGGACAATTTTTTGATAAAAAAAGTTTAAAAGAAAAATTAGAATGTGCAAAACCAGAAGGAGTTGAATTTACAGAAGAAGAATTTATGCTGGAAAAACAAGCAGAGGGAAATATAGATGATGGAATTTCGGAATTAAGAATTAAACTATATGCAGGAGAAATTGATATTAGTGAAATCCCTGAAATAGCTGAGAAGTATCAAAGTGATGCAAAGGGAGTTATATTAATTGCAGAAGTATGTAATTACTTTAACAGACCTAAATTAGCAGAACAAGCGTTAAAGGGATATAAAAGAGAATGCCCAGATATGAGCGCAGTGGAGAAAAAAGAATAAATCAGGCTCTTGAAATAGTAAGAGCTAAGAAAAAAATCACAAATTCTCTAAAATGGGCTAGCACTTATGGAGAAAATGGAGGACAAGAAGGAAGATAATAATATGATAGAAACGAAAAATAGAAAATCGTTTCTATTTTTTTACACATTTTTTTAAAAAAATTTAAAAAAACTATTGCAATGTGAGAAAGTATGGTGTAAAATCATATCGAAGTGGAGGAAAGTGGTAGGAAGTGGAATAAACCACAAAGTGAGGTGAAACCATTGCTAATAGGCGAATACGAGCATTCAATAGATATGAAAGGAAGATTAATAATGCCTTCTAAACTAAAAGAAGACATAGGAGACAAGTTTGTAGTTACTAAAGGACTTGATGGATGTTTATTTGTTTATTCACAAACTGAATGGAAAACCTTTGAAGAAAAATTGAGAACTTTCCCACTAACAAATAAAGATGCAAGAGCATTAATAAGATTTTTCCTTGCAGGAGCAATGGAATGTGAGATTGATAAACAAGGAAGATTTTTAATCCCATCAAATTTAAGAGAGTTTGCAGGATTAGAAAAAGAAGTAGTTGTTATTGGAGTTCTAAACAAAATAGAAATTTGGAGCAAAGATAAATGGCTAAAATATAGTGAAGAAGAAAATAATTCAGCAGATGAAATAGCTGAAAAAATGTCAAATTTAGGTATATAACTCTTAAGAGGAGTTAATATAAAACACAGAAGATTTAAAAATACAAAAGAAACTAGAAAAAACACAAAAGCTAAAAGCACAAAAGAAAAATTATACAAAAGATAAAAATTAATTAAATTAAACAAAAGATGAAACTTGCAAAAGATGCAATAAAGATATACCAAAGATTTGTAATTGCAAATGATAAAAAGTTTGATTTACAAATGTAAAATTATATATATACATAAGAATACCTATAAAATACGCGAGAATAATTAAATATAGAGGAATGACAGTTGGTATAATAAAATTTACCAACTGTTACTGTTTATAAAAATAGGTTGTGATGTAAAGTGGAATTTAAACATATTCCAGTCTTGCTAAATGAGTGTATTGAAAATTTGCAAATAAAACCTAATGGAGTTTATGTAGATGGAACTTTAGGAGGAGCAGGACATAGTTATTATATAGCAAAAAAACTATCTACAAATGGGAAACTAATAGGTGTAGATAGAGATGAAGATGCACTAAAAGCAGCAAGTCAAAAACTAAAAGGATTTAAAAATGTTCAATATGTAAATGATAACCATGATAATATAAAAAACATATTATTAAGTCTAGGAATAGATAAAGTAGATGGAATATTACTTGACCTAGGCGTTTCGTCGTATCAATTAGATGAAAAAGAAAGAGGCTTTAGTTATATGCAAGATGCAAAGCTGGATATGAGAATGGATAAAACCCAAGAATTAACAGCGGAATATGTCGTGAATAACTATAAAGAGGAAGATTTGGCTAGAATTATTTATGAATATGGCGAAGAAAAATTCTCTAGGAAAATTGCAAAAAACATTTGTGAATATAGAAAAAATGAAATAATAGATACAACAGGAAAGCTTGTAAATATAATAGAAAAAAGTGTCCCACAATTTAATAAAAATACAGGACATCCAGCTAAAAGAACCTTTCAAGCAATAAGAATAGAAGTAAATAACGAAATTGAACCGCTTTATAATACGGTAATGGATTCTATTGATTGCTTAAAAAGTGGTGGAAGATTATGTGTAATAACTTTTCATTCGCTAGAAGATAGAGCAGTAAAAAGAGCATTTATAAATGCGGAGGGAGTATGTACGTGCCCTAAAGATTTACCATATTGTGTATGTGGCAAACAAGAAAAAGGAAAAACTGTCACAAAAAAACCAATATTACCAACAAAAGAAGAAATGAAAATAAATAGTAGAAGTAAAAGTGCAAAATTAAGAGTATTTCAAAAGATTTAAATAATAATTAACAAAGGAGGTGCATATAAATGCCAAGAAATTTTAATAAGTATCAATATGAAACAAGTCCAAGAAAAATTGAGCCAGAGTATGCACCGAAAAAAAATACATACAAAGGTAAAAAAAGTACATTAAGAAAGCCAGAAGAAAAAGTAAAGAAAATAAATAAAAAACAACAAAAAGAAGAGAGAAGAAAACACAGGAGAATGATTATGTATGTAAGTTTAGGTTTTGCAGTACTTTTCGCAATGTGTTATAGGAATGCACAAATAGATGAGAATTTCGAAGAGGTACAAGACTTAAAAAAAGAATTGGCTTTAGTAGAAAAAGAAAACTCTCAATTAGAACTATCAATAGAAAGTAATTTAAATTTAAGTAATGTAGAACAACAAGCAAAAGAATTATTAGGAATGCAAAAATTAACAAATAAACAAATTGTATATGTGGATTTTGAAAAAGATGATCATGTAGAAGCAGCAGCAGAAAGTGTAAAGATAGAAGAACCATCTAAAATACAAAAAATAATAAATACAATAACAGGATTATTTAAATAAAAAGTAATCCTGCTTTTTATTTAAATAAATTGTAATTTGTATGATTTTTTTATAATCCGCTCCCAGGGTGTTATATAT
>CAMEUC010000116.1 GCA_945937855.1 uncultured Clostridium sp.
TAAAATATATAACACCCTGGGAGCGGATTATAAAAAATCATACAAATTATTATTTATGCGTTTTTATTTTCACCTTTTTATGTAAAATTCATATAATATTAATAAGAATTTATCTAAAGTATAAGTAGAAGGAGGTATTGGCTTTGTTTCGTCTAATAAAGAAAACTCTTGCCGTTTGTTTAATAGGTTTTGGTATAGGTGTTCTTTTGGTTATTTTACTTCCCTTCTATGGATGGCTATTTATTATTGGTCTTGCAATCGTAGCTATTGGTATAGCTTGGCTTTGTTGCTGAAATGTTTTAAAGGAGTGTGTTGATATATGACTATTGTTGTAAAAAAAGTACCTAAATTTTTAAGGGGCATTGTTAAATTTATTTTTCATGTAAAGTAATCAATTACATAGAAAATGTAGGGCATTAAAAAAATGGCCCTACATTTTTATACAAAAAAATAGGCCTTACACCTATTTTTTTATTTTATGCTTTTTGTACTTTTCCTGAACGTAAGCATTTTGCACAAACATGTATTTTTTTTGGTTGTCCATCAACCATTACTTTTACAGTTCTTAAGTTTGGTTTCCAAGTTCTTGATGTTCTTTTACTTATATGAGAACGAGTAATACTTAGATTGTTTCCATAGCTTACAGATTTATCACAAATTTCACATTTTGCCATTTTAATTCCCTCCTAAATTGTAGGTCTAAAATTAGATTCTCTAACTTCTAACCTTTAAGTTCTAACTTCTATTACACTAATTCAATAATAACTTTTTCAGCATTATCTCCTCTTCTTGGTCCAACTTTAACTATTCTTGTATACCCGCCTACTCTATCTGCATATTTTGTTGCTAATTCTCCAAATAATTTTGCTGGTATATCAATATTGTTACCTTTGCTGTCTTTTACTTTGTTTGTTTTTGCCATCATTTTTCTTCTAGCATTTAATCTAGATGGCATATCTTTTTGTCTTTTTTCCATTTTTTCTTCTTTAACTACTCTTAAATATTCTTTGCCATTTTTGCTTGTAACTTTTTCCATTTCTTTGTTACCTTTGCTATCTAATTTAGCTTTTACTACTTTAACTTCTACTGTTTCAAAGTTATCTTTTTCTTTTATACCTAAAGCTATTAAATTTTCTGCTATACTTCTTACTTCTTTTGCTCTAGCTTCTGTAGTTTCAATTCTTTCATGAACTAATAAATCAGTAGTTAGATTTTTTAACATTGCCATTCTTTGGTCTGTTGGTCTTCCTAGTTTTCTATCTTTAGCCAATTTATTTTCCTCCTTTTTTAATTATTCTTCCTCGTGAACGAAATCTAAACCAAGTGCATGTAACTTGTTAGTTACTTCATCTAATGATTTTTTACCTAGATTTCTTACTTTCATCATATCAGATTCTGTTTTGTTAGCTAAGTCTTCTACAGTTGTTATTCCTGCTCTTTTTAAGCAGTTATATGATCTTACAGATAATTCTAATTCTTCAATAAGCATTTCTAATACTTTTTCTTTCTTAGATTCTTCTTTTTCTATCATAACTTTAGTATTTTTAGCTGTTTCTGATAAATCGATAAATATTTCTAAATGTCCTGTCATAACTTTAGCGGCTAAACTTAAAGCTTCATGCGCTTTTAAGCTTCCATCTGTCCAAACTTCTATTGTTAGTTTATCGAAATCTACCATTTGTCCTACTCTAGTATTTTGTACTGAGTAATTAACTTTTTTTACTGGTGTAAATATAGAATCTATTGGTAGAACATCTATTGCTTTGCTTAAATCTTTATTTTTCTCAGCAACATTATATCCTCTTCCTTTGTCAACTGTCATTTCCATATGTAAATGTCCACCTTCAGCCACTGTTGCTATATGTAAGTCAGGATTTAATATTTCTATAGATGAGTCTGTAATTATATCGCCTGCTTTTACTTCGCCTTCGCCTTTAAAGTCAATAGATATTGTTTTTTCTTGATTATCAATCATTTTTAGTCTAACACTTTTTAGATTAACAATAATTTCTGGTACATCCTCTACTACATTTGGAATTGTTGAAAATTCATGTGCTACACCATCAATTTTTACAGTTGTAATTGCTGCCCCTGGTAATGATGATAATAGTATTCTTCTTAAAGAATTTCCTATTGTCATTCCATATCCTCTTTCTAATGGTTCACATACAAATTTTGCATAATTTTCTGTATCGTCTATTGCTAGGCATTCAATATTTGGCTTTTCAAATTCAATCATTTTTACCTCCTATTTAGATATTAGATGTTAGATATTAGCAATTAGATATTAAATTTTATATTTCCATTTTTCTAACTTCTAATTTCTATTTACTATTTAGAATATAACTCTACAATTAAATGTTCTTCTACTGGTATATCAACATCTTCTCTAGATGCTAATCTTATTACTTTTCCTTGCATTTTTTCGGCATCTTTCTCTAACCATTCTGGAACTGGTCTTGCTGCATTTACTTCAAGGTTTTCTTTTATAGTTTTATTATCTTTCTTATTTTCTCTAACAGCTACAACATCTCCTGCTTTTATTAAATAAGATGGTATATCAACTTTTTTACCATTAACTTCAAAATGTCCATGGTTTACAAGTTGTCTAGCTTGTGCTCTTGATGTTCCAAATCCTAATCTATAAACTACATTATCTAATCTACTTTCTAATATTTGAAGTAAGTTTTCACCTGTTATTCCTTTTTTATTTTCAGCCATTTCGAAGTATTTTCTAAATTGTTTCTCTCCTACTCCGTAAAATGCTTTAGTTTTTTGTTTCTCTCTTAACTGAGTTCCATATTCAGATATTTTCTTTCTTCCTTGTCCATGTTCACCTGGAGCATAGTTTCTTCTTGTTACACTACATTTATCTGTATAACATCTTGAACCTTTTAAGAACAATTTTTGTCCTTCTCTACGGCAAATACGGCATTGTTCGTCTTTATATCTTGACATTTTCTTTCCTCCTTCTTTAAATTCTATCTTTCTAACTTCTAATTTCTAGCAATTATACTCTTCTTCTTTTTGGTGGTCTACAACCATTATGTGGTATTGGTGTTACATCTTTAATCATACTTATTTCTAGACCTGCTGTTTGAAGTGATCTTATTGCAGCTTCTCTTCCTGAACCTGGTCCTTTTACATAAACTGCTACAGTTTTTAAACCATGTTCCATTCCTGCTTTTGCTGCTGTTAATGCTGCTTCTCCTGCAGCAAAAGGTGTGCTTTTTCTAGATCCTTTAAATCCTAGTTCTCCAGCACTTGCCCATGAAATAACATTCCCTTTTTCGTCTGTTATTGTAACTATTGTATTATTAAAACTAGAATGTATATGAGCAGCTCCTTTTTCAATATTTTTTCTATCTCTTCTTCTAGTAACCTTTTTTGTTGCTACTTTAGCCATTTTATTCTACTCCTTCCTTACCTGAGTATTTTGTGTTTTGTATTTTGTGTTTGCTTTTTAATCTACACTATTAATATTTATAACTTATAAATAGCATATATTAAATTCAAAATACTAAATTTAAAACTCTAAATTTTATTTCTTTTTGCTTACTAATTTTCTTGGACCTTTTCTTGTACGTGCATTTGTTTTTGTTCTTTGTCCTCTAACAGGTAGACCTCTTCTATGTCTAATTCCTCTAAAGCATCCTATTTCTGTAAGTCTTTTAATGTTAAGTGCTACTTCACGTCTTAAGTCACCTTCAACTTTGTAACCTTCCATAGCCTTTCTTATACTATTAACTTGTTCATCTGTTAAATCCTTAACTCTTGTGTCTGGATTAACACCTGCCGCAGCTAATATTTTGTTAGAACTTGTTCTTCCTATACCATAAACATATGTAAGTCCTATTTCAACTCTTTTTTCTTTAGGTAAATCTACTCCTGCTATACGAGCCATAAATCTTTCACCTCTTTATCTTAATTTTAAAAACATGTTTAATTAGTGTAATTTGAAATGTAATTAAACATTTGGATTGTATATATAATAAATAAAATAGATATTTTCCAAATTTCTTTGGCAGCCGCTACTCTATTTATATTATTAGCTTAAATTACCCTTGTCTTTGTTTGTGTTTAGGGTTTTCACAAATAACTCTAATTTTACCTTTTCTTTTGATTACTTTACATTTGTCACATATTGGTTTTACTGATGGTCTTACTTTCATTTTTTTCACCTCTCTAAAACATGATAATTGATTTTTGGGTTAAAATTTAATTTATATAAAATCAAATCAAAATTAGTATATTGTGCGTTTTCTGAAACTATAAAACCGCAATCGTACAAAGGTACGATGAGGATTTTATAAGTTGATAGAAAGCGTTCAAGATGCTAATTTTCATTTGATTTATTTAGCTCTCCAAGTAATTCTCCCCCTATTTAAATCATATGGTGATAATTCAAGTTTTACTTTATCTCCTGGAAGAATTTTTATATAATTCATTCTAAGTTTTCCTGAAATGTGAGCTAATACTTGATGCCCATTTTCTAATTCTACTTTAAAATTTGTGTTTGGAAGTGCCTCAACAACCACTCCCTCAACTTCTATAACATCTTCTTTCAAAAGAATTTTACCTCCTATTGGCAAATTTTAAAATTTACCCGAAATAACTTATATATTATACATTGTTTTTATTAAATTGTCAATATCTCTGGCTCTTTTTCTGTAATTAAAATTGTATTTTCATAATGTGCAGCTTTAGTTCCATCTTCTGTTATTATTGTCCAACCATCATCTAACTCTAGAATTCCTGGTCTTCCTGCAATTACCATAGGTTCTATTGCTAGTGTCATACCTGTTTCTAATTTAATACCTCTACCTGCTTTTCCATAGTTTGGTATTCCTGGATCTTCATGCATTTGTCTTCCTATTCCATG
>CAMEUC010000117.1 GCA_945937855.1 uncultured Clostridium sp.
CCACTTAAGCAACTCGCTTTTAAAATATATAAGCACCCTTCGCGCTACTCTATATGAATGAACTAATTGCATAGAAATAAAGTAGCCAAACGCAGGGGTTTTCATTTTTCTTTTTTAGGAGAATCTGAGTAGGAATTACTTAGAGGTGCCTAAAAAAGAAAAATCAAACCCCGACGAGATTTGGCGGATGTCTTTATATATTTCCAATAAAACAGTTACTCATACAAATTATTATTCATCAATATATTGAAAAAAAGTTATCTATAATGTAAAATAAAGAATGAATGGAGAATGTTATGAAAAAAGAAGAAGTAATAAAAATAATAGAAATACTAAAAGCCACATATCCAGATGCCACATGTAGTTTAGACTTTGAAACTCCATTTGAACTTGGAATAGCGGTAATGTTATCTGCACAATGTACAGATGAAAGAGTGAATAAAATAACACCGATACTATTTGAAAGATATAAAAAACCAGAAGATTATATGAAAGCAAGCCTAAAGGAAATAGAAGAAATTATTAAACCTTGTGGTTTTTATAAAAACAAAGCAAAAAATGTTTTAGGATATGCTAAAATGATAGTAGAAAAATATAATGGAAAAATGCCAGAGAAAATGGAAGAATTGATAGAGCTACCAGGAATTGGTAGAAAAAGTGCGAATGTTATAATGTTAGAAGCATTTAATAACCCGCAAGGAATAGCAGTAGATACACATGCAAAAAGAATTTCAAATAGAATAGGGATATCAAAAGAAAAAGAACCTTTAAAGATAGAACAAGACCTAATAAAAATTATTCCAAAAAAATATTTCAAAGATGTAAATCATTTGTTAGTATGGCATGGAAGGAAAACATGTGATGCGAGAAAACCAAAATGTGAAACTTGCCCAGTAAAAGAATATTGCGAATTTTGTCGAAAGATTTTAAACTAAAACACTTGTTATTTTGTCAAAAATAGTATATAGTATTTGCTATAGGAAATAAGAATAAGCAGATGTGGTTTGCCTCCTACATAAGAGGAGGTGAGGCGTATGGTAGAACAAAGCTTACTATTAATAATATATTTACTTTTTGCTGGTCTAGTATCAGTAACTATCATTGCGTTTGCCTTAGTTATAGCAATTGCAGTAATTATCAGCAAACGAGACTAAAAATAAAAAACAACACATCTAGCTTTCCCGAGCAATGTGTTGTTAAACCATAATCGGCAAACCACGTTTGTGGTTTCTCTATTCCCTATAACTATTATAACATACATTTTCTTTTTGTCAATGTTTTTTAGGAGTTTTATGTTCGAAAAAATTTTAAATCTTATTTTCCCAAATGTTTGTGGCTTTTGTAATAAAATAAATAAAAACAGCTTGTGCAAAGCCTGTGAATTAAGTTTAGCAAAATATGAGATAAATGTTATTAAAAATTATAAAGAAGAAAAAAGTAAGTATTTTGACTATCTTTTTTGCGCTTTAAAATATGAAAACTTTGTAAGAGAAAAAATTATATCTTATAAATTTAATGAAAATACTTATTTATATAAAACATTTGTAAAAATTATAATAAAAAATGAAAAAATATATAGATTTTTAAAAAGTTATGATATAATACTTGCAGTTCCAATGTACAAAACTAAACAATCCGTAAGAGGATATAATCAATGTGAACTAATTGCAGAGGAATTATCTAAAGAGATAAATATTAATTTTGAGAAAAATAATTTAATAAAAATAAAAGATACAAAAACACAAAGTACATTAAGTAAAAATCAGAGAAAAGAAAACATAAATGGAGCTTTTCAAATAAACAATGAAGATGGAATAAAAAATAAAAAAATCATTTTAATAGATGATATTTACACAACTGGAAGTACGGTAAATGAATGTAGCAGAATAATAAAAAAAGCAGGAGCAAGGGAAATAATAGTAGTTACAATAGCAAAAGATTAATTCTTAAAAAATAGATTTAAGGAGGAAACAAAAGTGGAGGATTTGGTAGAAAGTATATTAGATTATGTAAGGGCAGATTATACAGATTATGCAATAATGATTAATGGTGAATGGGGTAGTGGAAAAACTTATTTTTGGAACAATAAAGTAAAAAATAAAATTGAGTCCTTAAAAATCAACGGGAAAAAATATACAACTATCTATATGTCTTTGTATGGTATTTCTAACTTAGAAGAAATAAGTAAAAAGATATTTATAGAAACTACTCAACTTATGGATAAGAACATGAAAAAATATATGAATGCTACGGGGCAATCTACAATACCAGAGTATGCAAAAACTGGTTTAGATATGGCTAATCTCTTTGGAGTAACTCAAAATGGGGATAAAATGGACTATGGTAAATTCTTCTCAACAGATGATAAGATTTTATGCTTTGATGATTTAGAAAGAGCAAATGTTGATGTTATAGATATTTTAGGTTATATAAACAATTTTGTTGAACATGACCATATAAAAACGATTATTATTTGTAATGAAAAAGAACTAGCAACAAAATTAAAAAACAGCAATTTAGAGATGAAAACTTTTATTGCAACATATATATTAGATAAAGAGGGAGATTTAACAAAAACAGACTTACCAATGGTAGAAAAAATAAGAGATAAAATAGAATATGTTTTTGATAAAGCAAATGACTATGAAAGAATAAAAGAAAAACTAATAGGGGAAACTTTTGAATATCAACCAGAGTTTAATTATATTATTAATGGAATATTAATGAGATATGAAAATGATGGGGAGCTTATTAGATTTTTAAGAGAAAATACAGCATATATAATTAGTACATTTAACAAAAGTGGTACTAGAAATTTAAGAATTCTAAAACATGCTTTAAACGACTTTAAAAAGATTTTTGAAATGGTAAATAAATATTATCCTAATACAAATTATAGGGTTCTACAAACAATGCTAATATTTACAATAGCAGTTTCATTTGAAATTAAAGCAGGAAAAATAACAAAAGAAAAGTTTATAAATTTACAAGATAACGAAGAGTATAAGGCAATGCTAGTATCTTCTAGAGTTCTAATGGATAATAGACAATTTTATATAAAAGAATTTGATAATAATTATTATTATAATTTTAAGGTAGAATACAGATTTTTTAAATTCATAGAAATGTATGTAAGAACAAGAATTTTTGATATGAAGATATTTAAAAAAGATATGGAAGTAATTATAAATACAGTAGATAAAGAAAAACTTCCAAGTTATAAAAGACTACTTACAGAGGAATATTGGAAGATACCAGATGATCAATTCCCAGCAGTAATAGAAGATGTAATAGAAAATGTTAAACAAGGTAAAATCGATTTATTGGACACTGTAAAATTATTTATCTATTTTACATATTTTATAAAAAAAGGTTTAATTAATTATGACATTCAAAACATAAAAAGTATCTTTTGTGAAGGGATGAATAAGGCATCATTAACTTCAAAATATTGTGAAAATGCAAACGAGGAATTACGAGAACTAACATTAGGAGAAAAAAGTTTAGAAATAGAAGAAGTTTTAGAACACTTTAATAATATTAATATAATGTTAAAAGATAAAATGTATACAGAAAAAGCAGAAAAAGTATTTAAATACATACCAATGAAAATGGAGAAATTTTATGAGGAATTTGATAAAGAATGCATGAATAATCCTATATTCAAATATTATGACCCATATCAATTTTTCCAAAGACTATCATGTGCAAGCAATGAAGACATAGTCACTATAAAAGAAAAGTTACTAGAAAGAGCAAAGAAGTATACAAATGAAATAGAACCAGAGCTTAAAAATATCATACAACTAAAAAATATAATTGATGAATATGTAAAAGGTAAAAACATAAGTATAAAAATAACATTACTGGGAGAATTTGCAAAAGAACTAGGTTTTATAATATCTAAATATGATAATAAACTAGAAGAGAACTTATAAATATGTTTTTGTTTTTAGAAGAATTTTAATGCACAGCAAGTTACTAGCCAAACCCCGACGAGATTTGGCAAACTTGAAAGTAGAGTGGGAGGAAGTTATGGAAGAATTGAAACTAAATTATTATTTTAAAGAAATGGATAATTTCACATTTAAAGAAATCTTTGAAGGTTGTACATACCCATGGGAAGCATTAGCAAAGATAAATGAATTCTTAAAAGAAAAAATTGTAGATAAAGATGTAAAAATAAACAAAGCAGAAGTGGGAGAATTTGTTTCAATTACAGGCAATTACTTTATAGATGAAGGAACCAAAATACATGCAAATGTAGTGATTCAAGGACCTGTAATGATTGGAAAAAATGTAGAAATTCAATCTGGGGCACTAGTAAGACCAGGCTCAATTATAGGAGATAATTGTGTAGTAGGTCACGCAAGTGAGGTAAAACACTCAATAATGCAGAACAAATCTAAGGTAGCGAGTCTAGCATTTTGCGGAGACACAATACTTGGAAAGAGTACTAGGATAGGAAGCGGAATAATTCTTGCGAATAGAAGATTTGACCAAAAAAATATTACTGTAAAATTAAATGGAGAAAAATATGACGTAGGAACAGACTTTTTTGGAGCAGTAATAGGAGATAGTACAAGATTAGGAGCAAACTCTACGACAGTTCCAGGAACGTTTATAGGACCATATACATGGATATTACCAACAGTACAAGTAAGAGGATTTGTACCAGCAGAAAGAAGAGTATTCCCATTAGCTGAATATAAGATTACAGATAATCCAAAAGTGGAATTAAAATAAATATGAAAGACCCGAAAAAATAAAAAATTTTGCGGGTCTTTTTTGCAATATTAGATAAATTGTAATTTGTGTAAGTAATTGCTTTGTTAAAAATATCAAAAAACA